>JBPCRG010000182.1:0-6261 GCA_050997095.1 Thermomicrobiales bacterium
GGGGAGATCGGGCACGCCTCCAACGATCTAGGTGAGAAGACTCGGCAGTCCGTGCTTTATGCCGAGATCCGACCCATAGCGGATCGTGTCCTGGGCGACGAGCACGATCTCCTTCGTGCCGTTGGCAACGAGGTCGATGATCTCCTGGATCACGTGCAGCGGGCGCTTGCTGACTTGGCGGCCCTTGATGCTGGGGATCGTGCAGAACGCGCAATTGTGGTCGCAGCCGTCCGCGATCTTGACGTAGGCGGAGGGCGCCCGTTGGGAGCGGGCGAACGTCGTGAGCATGCCCTCGCAGCCCGCCGTTTCGGGGACCGGCGCCTCGCCGAGCAGCGATCCGACGACGTCCCCGATCTTGTACCACTCGCGGGTGGTCAGCACGTGGTCGACGCCGGACGGTATGTCGTTCCGGTAGTTGCCCAAGGCGGGCATGCATCCCGCCGCGATCACCAGCTGGCCGTCGCGCCGATGCGTGAGCAGTTCCTCGATCACGCCGACCGACTCCGCGCGGGCAGCGCCGAGGAATCCGCACGTGTTCACGATCAGCACATCGGCGGCCGACGCCTCGGCGGTGGCCGCCATCCCGCGCTGCCGGAGCAGATGCTCCATGCCGTCGGAATCGACACGGTTTTTCGAGCAGCCGAGCGTCACGATGTGGAAGGCGCGGGTGTCGCCGGGTCCTTGGAGTATCGAAGTCAAACGGGTCCCTTTCGGCGTCAGCGATAATTCACGAACTGGAGCGCGACCGGGAAATCGTCCCCCTTCAGCGCCTGGATCACCGACTGAAGATCGTCCTTGGTTTTCGCCTGAACCCGGACGACATCGCCCTGAATCTGCGGGGTGACCTTCTTGAACTCGTCGCGGATGCGTTTCGACAGCTGTTTCGCGAGATCTTCGGCGATGCCCTGCTTCAGCTTGATCAGTTGCCGCACCCGCATCCCGGACGCGTCCTCTTCCTTCTGATAGTCGAGAATTTTGAGGGAAAGCGACCGTTTCACCATCTTGGGTTCGATGATGTCGCGGCCAGCCTGCAAACTATACGCAGGTTGGGTCGAGATCGTTATGTCATCGTCGGTCAACGTGATCTCGGTGGCAGTGTCTTTCAGGTCGTAGCGCTGCTGCAGCTCCCGCCGCGCCTGGTCGATCGCGTTCTTGAGTTCCTGCGGATCGAAGCGGGAAACCACGTCGAAAGAAAAGAGTGTTGCCATTGCATCCCCCTGCGCACGACACGCAACCACAAAATAGTACAAGATTCCCGTCGGCGGCTCCGGAACCGATCGGCTGAGCGCCATCGCGTCCCAGCGTCGGATCGGAGCGCCGAGGTCCCAATGGAGAGTCCGCAGCACGACAGACACGCCCGCGCGACGGCGTCGACGACATGAGCAGCCCCGCATTCCGCGATGCGACGCCGAGTCGGCGTCTCTCCCCGGCGACCTCCGCGTCGCCTCGACGGCTTCGGCGGATGCCGATCTTCTACAAGGTCCTGATCGCCAACATCGGCATCGTCGTGGTCGGCGCGATGGTCGGCACCTGGATCACCATCCAGACCGTCCGCCGCGCGCCGAACGACCGCTTCGCCGTCTTGGCGACGTCGTTCGCGCTCGCGGGGTTGGCGTTGAGTCTCGTCGTCAATTTCCTGGTGCTGCGCGCCGCCTTCCGGCCGCTCTCGACGCTGCAGCAGGCGGCGACCGCGGTTCGGGGGGGCGATCTCGACGCCCGCGCGCAGGCGACGTCGCTCGGCGATCCCCAGATCGAGGAACTGGCCGCGACGCTCAACGAGATCCTCGACGAGCTGGCCGTCGACCGCGTGCAGCTGAGATCGCTCGCGACCCAGGTGATCCGCGCCCAAGAGGACGAGCGGCGGCGAATCGCGCGCGAGCTGCACGACGACACCGCGCAGGTCCTCTTCGCGCAGCTGCTTCGGCTGAACATGCTGAAGGCGTCCGAGGATCCGTCGGTGGTCGAGATGGCTTCCACTCTTCAGCACATGACTTCCGAGGCGCTGGAGGGCGTACGCCGCCTGGCGCTCGAGCTCCGCCCCCCCGCGCTCGACGATCTCGGCTTGCTCGCGGCGCTCGGGGATCTCGCGCAAAGATTCAGCGAACAGCTCGGGATCCGGATCGACCATCAATCTCGCGGACCTCGGGGCCGCATGCCGCCGGACATCGAACTCGTGCTCTACCGGGTCGCCCAGGAGGCGCTGATCAACATCGCGAAGCACGGCGGCGCGAGCGCGGCATGGGTCGATCTGGATCGGACGGAGCACGATGTCACCCTCTCGGTGCGCGACGACGGGCGCGGGTTCGACCCCGCCATCGCCGCAGCCAGCGACGGGCGGGGACTCGGGCTGGGGATTTTCGGGATGGAGGAGCGCGTGTCGCTCATGAACGGCGAATTCTCGATCTGGTCCCGAGCGAACGAGGGAACCGAAGTCTTCGCGTTCATACCCCTGCGGAACGTTGAGGAAGGGTAGCTACATCATGGCATCTCCCGCGCAGCAGCTCGCCGAGACGAACTCGGGACCACACCAGACGGCCGTCATCCGCGTGGCATTGGCCGACGATCACGGCGTCGTCCGTGCGGGATTGCGCGCCCTGCTCGAGCTGCAGGCCGACATGCACGTCATCGGCGAGGCGGAGGATGGGCCGTCGGCGGTCGCGCTCGCGAAAGCCGCGAAACCGGCCGTGCTGGTGACCGACCTCTCGATGCCGGGGGGCGGGCTGGAGACGATCCGGGAGATCACCTCGCTCGGACTGCCGACCCGCGTGCTGGTGCTGACGGTGCACGCCGAGGAACGCTACCTGCTCCCGGTCCTCGAGGCGGGCGGATCGGGGTACGTCCGCAAATCAAGTGCGCACACGGACCTGCTGGAGGCCATCCGGACGGTCGCCCGCGGCGAGGTCTTTCTCGATCCGGCCGCGACCAAGACGCTGCTTCGCGGCTATCTTGGCCGGGTCCGCAGCGGCGACGAATTGGATCTCGGCGAGGTGCTGTCGGATCGCGAGCGGGAGGTGGTGAGGCTGACCGCGGAGGGTCACACCGCGCTCCAGGCAGCCGACCTGCTCTCGCTTTCGCCGAAGACCGTCGAAACCTACCGGCACCGGGCCATGCAAAAGCTCGGACTCACCAACCGCTCCGAACTGGTGAGATACGCGTTGCGGGCGGGGCTGCTCGGCCCCGAGCCGTTGTGACGGTGGCGTCGGCCACAGGAAATCAAAGAAATCCCGACACGGCGTAGGGGATTTCGGCAGGCATGCCGCAAGAGTCGAACGAGTCTCCCGTCCGTTGCCCTGCGGCCGATTGTCTACCATTGTTCTGTGGGAGCTTCCGACCGTGCGGGGCCGTCGATCTCCACTCTTCGCGTTGAGCGCTCCCGAATGCGGGAGCCCAGCTTGAGGCCGATGCCGGACAGCGGTGTCCCGCGTCGAGCGGAACGGAGCGATTCGTCCATGTCCACGTTTTTGCAGGACCGCGCCGTCGGCGGCTTTCAATCCACTCTCGGCGCGGACAGGGCGGCCGTCCATCCGGGCTGGCTCTGCGCCGACCATCTTCCCTCGCTCGAGACTATGCCACGCAATGCGGAGGATTCCGAGCGGTTTGCGGCATTTGCGCAGCTCATGAAAACCGCCGGCGCGCTCGATCGGGCCGCGACCGAGTGCCTGAGCGACCTCGGACTGACCGCCGGCGCCTTCTTCGCGCTGCTCGAGCTCGACGGCGCCGGGGAGACCGGGCTCGCCCCCTCTGAGCTCGCCCGCCGTCTGGCGGTGGCGCGCAGGACCGCGACGCTCTACGTCGACATCCTGACCCGCCAGGGCTGGGTCGAGCGAACCCCCCACCCGGACGACCGCCGGATGGTGCTCGCGCATCTCACCGACGACGGCCACCGACTTGTCGACAACCACATCGAGTCGTACAAGAAGCGGTTGGCGGATCTGGTCGGGGCAGTGAACGCAGTGGAGTCGGCCCGGATGCGGCAACTGCTCGCCTTGATCGAGGTCGACGACGACCATGACGCCGAGCACGGCCAGCGCTCGTCCGCGGTCGGCGGCTGAGCCCCGCGCGCACCCTCTGAACCGCAAGAGGCGGGTGGGCCGATGATCCACGATCGCTTCATCCCCTACTTCGAGAACGTCCTTGACGCCGCCATTTGGGATCGGTTCCGGACAGACGTCAGACCTCGTGATTGACTGAATCCGCCCCTTGCGCGACGAGTTGGCAGACGACCAGCGCCCGGCCTGGCAGATCCAAGGAGCCCTCTTCGGAGACGAGCCGGTTGGGCTGGCCATCGTCTTCGCACGTGTCCAGGATCAACCTCCATCGCGCGTCCGGTTTGGTCGGGAAGCGCGGCAGGCGGAAGTTCGTCGAATGGTCCTCGGCGTTCATTCCGACGAAGAACGTCTCGCCGGGCCGCGCTCCAGCCTCCTCGATCACACGGGACGCCTCACCGAGCAGGCAGAATCCCAACGCCCGGTTCGCGGGATTCTCCCAATCTTCGGAGGTCATCTCGTCCCCGTCCGGGCGCAGCCACATTACCTCCGGGGCCGCCCCCTCGGCGACGGGACGCCCGTCGAAGTAGCGGCTCCTGCGAAAGACGGGATGGGCGCGCCTCAACGCGATCGTCCTGCGCACGAAATCGGCGAGCGTGCGATCCGGGCCGTCCGGACTCCAGTCGACCCAGCTGACCTCGTTGTCGTGGCAGTAGGCGGTGTTGTTGCCTCCCTGAGTGCGCCCGAGTTCGTCGCCGGCGCACAGCATGGGCACGCCCTGGGAGAGCAGCAGCGTGGCGAGCATGTTTCGCTTCTGCCGACCCCGCACTGCCAGGAGAGCCGCGTCGGCGGTGAGGCCCTCGACGCCGTAGTTCGCGGACACGTTGACGGGTGAGCCGTCGCGGTTCTCTTCGCCATTCGCCCAATTGTTCTTGCGTTCGTGGGAGACGACGTCCTCGAGCGTGAAGCCGTCGTGCGCGACGACAAAGTTGATGCTGGCGAACGGGCCGCGCCGTGCCGCGCCGAACAGATCCGCCGAGCCGGTCAGGCGGAAGCCCAGCTCGCGGATCTGGTGGGCGTCCCCCCGCCAGAAGCCGCGGACGCTGTCCCGGTACTGATCGTTCCATTCCGACCAGCCGGCCGGAAACTCGCCGAGGAGGTAGCCGTCGTGTCCGATGTCCCACGGCTCGGCGATCAGTTTGACCCGCGAAAGGACCGGGTCCTGATGCACGGACCGGAAGAAGGCCGACGTGGCGACCGGCGCGTGCTCCTCCCGCGCCAACGTCGGGGCGAGATCGAAGCGGAATCCGTCGACGCGCATCTCCTCGACCCAGTACCTCAGCGAATCCATCACCATTCTGAGCACATGCGGATGGGCGAGATTGACCGTGTTGCCGGTCCCGGTGACGTCCTCGTAGAAGCGGGGCTCGTCCTTGATCAGCCGGTAGTAGACGCTGTTGTCGATCCCCCTCCAGGAGAGGGTGGCGCCGAGATGGTTGCTCTCGGCGGTGTGGTTGTAGACCACGTCGAGCAGCACCTCGAAGCCCGCGCGATGCAGCGCCTTGACCGTCTCCTTGAAGTCGCGCACCTGCCCGCCGCGGTCGTCCCCATTCGAGTAGCGGGCCTCGGGCGCGAAGAACCCCAAGGTGTTGTACCCCCAGAAGTTCCTCAGCGATCGATGCACCAGGAAGTCGTCGTCGATGAACGCGTGGACGGGCAGGAGTTCGACCGCGGTCACGCCCAGATTCTTGAGGTGCCGGAGCGTCGCCGGATGGCGCAGCCCCGCGTAGGTGCCCCGCTGCGCCTCGGGAATCTCGGACAGCAGCCGGGTCAGGCCCTTGACGTGCGCCTCGTAGATGACCGTCTCAGACCAGGGGATCCGCGGCGGGGCGTCGTCCTCCCAGTCGAACGACGGGTCGATCACGACGGACTTGGGAACCCACGGCGCGTTGTCCCGGTCGTCGGGCTGAAGATCGTCCCAGCGGTCGCGGCGACGATATCCATAGACGGAATCGTCCCAACTCAGCTTTCCCGAGATGGCGCGGGCGTAAGGGTCCGAGAGCAGCTTCGCCGCGTTGAACCGATGCCCCTCGCTGGGCCGGTAGGGACCGGAGACGCGATAGCCGTAGCGTTGGCCGGGAGCCACCCCCGGAACGTGGACGTGCCAGACGTCCCCGCTGCGGAATTCGTCGGAAAGCTCGATCCGGCGCTCTTCTCCGTCGTCGCCGAAGAGGCAGAGGGTGACGGTCTCCGCATTTTGGGAGAAGAGCGCGAA
>JBPCRG010000169.1:0-2843 GCA_050997095.1 Thermomicrobiales bacterium
CATGATCGCCGATCCATTGGCTGAGGCGACGGTGGTCAAGTTCCCCGACAAGTTCGGCGGCATGGCGGCGGCGCCGGCCGGCATGATGAGCCACGATCAGATGGCCATGCAGGCGCCGGCCGAGATCCGTCAGTTCGTCTACCGCCCGAGCCCGCTCCAGGCACCGGTCGGTTCGACGGTGACCTGGACGAACGGCGACAGCGCGCCGCACACCGTCACGCAGGACGGCGGCGGTTTCCAGTCGGGCAAGATCGCGACGGGCGCGACCTTCAGCTTCAAATTCGACAAGGCGGGGATATACGCCTACCACTGCGAGTACCACGCGAACATGAAGGCGACGATCGTCGTCAAGTAGCTGTGGGCCGTGGGCTCTAGGCTCTGGGTTCTGGGCAGTGAGTCTTTTGCGGCTCGCGGCGGGATAGTCGTCTGGATGCCCATCTCGCGACGTTGCGACGCGGAGATCCAATGGGAGCGGAGACAGGGCTTCCCCTCCCTCCGCTGCTGTCTGGGGTCGCCGGTGGCCATGGTTATTCGTCGATCCGGCCTCATGGCGACGGCGTTCGGTAGCGAAGGTCTCCCGGGCGGCGCGGGTCCAGCAGGTGATCGTCCGGATTTTGGCAGTCTGCACAAGATTCGGCCTGCCTGGTGGCACCGGCTTTGCATCTCCGGATCTCGGGCCGGCGGCGGGTTCGGCTCCAGACGTCGTTGTGTGCGACGAAGAAGGAGATGGGCAGCATGGGGAATCGGAAATCGGCGTCGTTGGCGGTCATCGCCGCGGCGTTCATGCTCATGGCGGGACTGATGTTCGGCGCGCGCTCCGGCGCGGCTCAGGACAGCACCCCGACGGTGACGAAGGCGGGTCATCCCGTCCACATCCATAAAGGCACGTGCAGCGCGCTCGGCGACATCGTCTTCCCGCTCACCGACATCACGGAGCCGGGAATGATGATGGGCACGCCCGAGGCGGGGATGATGGCCACGCCGGATTCCGGCATGATGGCGTCCCCCACCGCGGAGATGGGCAAGCTCGTCGGTGAGAGCAAGACCACGGTGAAGGCGAAGCTGGCCGACATCATCAGCGGCGGCCACGCGATCAACGCACACGAAAGCGTTGACAAGATCCAGAACTACATCGCCTGCGGCGAGATCACCGGCACGCCGGCGAACAACGAGCTGAAGATCATGCTTGCGGAGCAGAACAAGTCGGGCTTCGTCGGCACGGCGGATCTGAAGGACAACGGCGACGGCACGACCACCGTCACCCTCATGCTCTACTCCTCGATGGGCATGGGCACGCCGATGGCGACCCCGGCCTCCTAAGACGGCAGGGTTCCTTGCGCCACTCGGAATGGATGAACGAAGCGGCCCCAGGCTCATGCCTGGGGCCGCTTCGCGCCTGTTCGGAACCGCCAGCCGAGCAAGCGGGAGGGGATGTCCCCGCCTGTCTGGTCGTCGAGTTCAGTCCCGCCCGACGCCGCCCGACGCTCCCGGTTCCGCGGCGCCGAGCCGCGGGCCGGCTTCCGGTCCGGCCCCGCTCGGCACGTACGCGGCGTCGGTGGTCAAGATCAGCCGGTCGATCGCCACGCCATCCTCCCGCGCCCAAACGTCCACCGCGTGCGTCCCCGCTGCGGCGACGACGAGCGCCGCGGGCAGACCGTCGCCGGTGGCGCTCGCCCACCGCCAGGAGCCGTCCGCGGCCACCGCGGCGACGTTGTCGGCGCCGGCCTCCTCTTGTCCGTCGAGCCCAAGGTGGATCGAATCGCTGGCCCCGCTGTCCGCCGCCATCCGGACCCAGACGTAGTAGGTTCCCGCCGCGGTAAAGGAGACGGTGAAGGTGAGCTGGGGCGAACGGCGGGCGTAGTCGGTGGCGTAGCGTTGGCCCCGGTCCCATTCCGTCTTGGCGTAGCCGGTCCCGACGAACCCGGCCAGGCCGCTCTCGACGATCCATGCCTGTCCATGACGCGCGACCCGCTCGTGGGCCGACTCCGCCTCCACGACGATCAGCCCGGCGTCGTCGCGGAATGGGGTGCCGACGACCCCGGCCGTTCCGTCGTCGAACGGCGGATGCGGGCACGAGCCCCACGCATCGCCCGCGAACGAGAGCGCTCCGGAGACGGCTTCGACGTGAACCGCGTCCTCCGAGCAGCCGTCGAACACGCCGTTCGCGACCGTCGGGTTGAGGTTGGCCGGGTTCGGATATCGGCGACGACGCGACGGGGATCCGGAGAATGGCGCTCGGGTCTCGCCGTTGGCTCGCGGAGACGACGATGACCCTTTCAGACTAGTCCATTTGTGTCATATAATCAATCGTACGGACAGTTTATTTTGGCCGCTTGGCGGGAACTCGAATCTCCACGCTGGTCGCATCCCGGCCAGCGCGAACGGCGCGGCCCAGATTGCGCCGAGTCCGGACGCGCCGACGTGGAGAGTTTTTTTGACGAAGGCCGGGAGCCGCGCCGCCCCGCCGAAGAGCACGGCGAACATGCCCGGCGTGATCGCGGCAATGATGACCTTTGTCGAGATCACGACGCGGAGACCGCCCAAGAGCGTGGAGACCGCCCAAGAGCGTGGAGACCGATTTTGGCTCGTGCAGCCGCTTGGCAGGCGGAAGGCAGAGCACATCGCGAGTGCGTTCTCCATTGTCGATCGACGGGGCAAAACGGTGACGACAAGATCCTTCGTGCCTCAGGATGACCCCTCTTGATCGTCATTCCGACGAAGGAGGAATCTCGTCGTTGGCTCGTCATCCCGACAATTGACGATGGACAGAACACTAGCGTTAGGGGGTGTTGGTAAAACCGTCGCCGCCGACATCGGGTAGGGGCGGACCTCCGTGTCCGCCC
>JBPCRG010000287.1:0-8908 GCA_050997095.1 Thermomicrobiales bacterium
GACGAACGAGATCGAGAGCAGGTCGAACGCCGGTTGGTCCATCGGCTGCACGACCTCGGCTACCGGGTGACGCTCGAGCCTTTGGCGGCCGGCTGACGGCGCCACGATTCATTTTCAGACCAGGCAGCCTCGTTTTTGAGACCAACGCAATTCACTTCATGGGCGCCTCAGGAGCAGCGTCTGACCTCCCGGAACACAACCCGTCCCGGAATCAGCGTCGCTTCTATCGCAAGAGATCGCGGGCTCATGGACGGCGACGGGTTGTCGAGCGACCTTCAATCCTTCATCTTCTCGATGCCTCCATGCCCCCGCATCGAGGTCGATCCGCCCGAACTGCTTCCGCGCTCGCCGGGCCCGTTACCATTTCCCGCTCCCGAACGTCCTATTGGCGGACGACGCGCTTCGCCGGAGACTTTTGGGATGACTGGTGAAAAGATTCGACGAATCGGGCGAATGGAGCCTCGCATCTGTCCGAGCCAGATGGATTGATGAGCGTCGATGAGCGCGGACGCCCGTCAGCGGAAGAAAGCGACGAGGACCTTGCTCGCCGTTCACTGGTCGATCGCGAGGCGTTCGGGCTGCTCTACGACCGCTACGCCACTCCCGTCTTTCGGTTCTGCGCGCGACGGACCGACGTTGTCGCCTCGGCGGAGGACGCGGCGAGCGCGACATTCCTGCGCGCGCTCGACCGCCTGCCGCAGTTTCGCGGAGGCTCGTTCGCGGCCTGGCTCTTCGCGATCGCCCGCTCCGCCTCCGCCAACGAGACCCGGCGGCGGCGGCCGACGGAGCAGCTCGACGGGCGGGCGGAGATCGAGGACGGCGGCGACGGCCCCGAAGGGCAAGCGTTGCATGGTGAGACGACGCTGGAGATCCGGCGCCTGCTCGGCTCGCTCCCGTCGGATCAGCGGGCGGTGGTCGAGCTGCGGCTGGCTGGCTTGAAGGGCGCGGAGATCGCGGAGGCGCTCGGCAGGAGCGTCGCCGCGGTCAAGATGCTGCAACTCCGCGCGATGCACCGCCTGAGGCAGGAATCGCTGGAGACAGGGAACGGAGGACGATGGTGACCCGAGACGAGACCGACGCGGATCTGCTGAACCGAGAATGGGACCGGATCGCCGGTTTCCGCCTGCCGCCGGGTCCGGCCGACGGCACGATCGCCGCGCTGTTGCGCGCCGACGACGCTCCCCAGCCGTCCGCCGATTTCCTGTCCGCATTGAGGCAGGATCTGCTGGCGCGCCACGAGCCGGCGGTTTCCGCATCGGCCCGGCCATCGATCGCGTCCCTGAGGATCACCGCCGCGCCGACGATGCGGGCCGACCGTCTCCCGCGCCCCGTCAAGCTCGTCGTGCTCGCGACCTTGGCGGCGGTGCTGGTCCTCTTCCTGCTCGCGGTCTCGGGGGAGTCCGGCGGCGTGCCGTCCGCCGCGACGGCCGCGTCCGCCTCGGCCAGCTCGATGCCCGTCGAGACCGCCGCGCGCTCCGATCCGACCGCGCCGACCGGTTCGACGTCGGTCGCGCCGACGCCAATGGGCGGGCCCACAGGCCGACCGGGATCGACCGGAGCGGCCTCTTGATCTGCGCACCGTTCCGCCGACCGTCGGAGGCGGCAGAACAGGGACCGCAGGGCCAGAGGTCCCGGAACCGGGGCGCCGTATACTCACGCGGTCAACCATCGCCGTCGGCCGACGATCCACGACCACCTGATCGCCACGCCCGCATCCGGGGTTCGCGACGAGCGGAGAACGCAGCGTGAGGAAAGCCATTCGCACGCCATCGACCCCCGGCCGGGAGTTCCCGGCCGGACCAATCCATCCAACCCCGATCGTCGCCGCCGCGTCCGGTGAGGGCGTCCTCGAGGCGACCGCGGTCCGCCGACCGTCGGCGCCGCGCCGCACCCGCGTGCGCCCGGACGAGCGGAGCGTCGAGATCGGGACCCCGCGCTCCGGCGACGTCGCCACCGAGACGACGGTCGAGACCGCAACAGCGGACGACGCGGCCAGCGTCGTCCGACGCCGCGGGATCAGCTTGGAGACCGCCCTCTACGGAATGCTCCTAACCCTCGCCTTCGTCTCGCGCTTCTGGAATCTCGGCTACAAGGCGCTCCACCACGACGAGAGCCTGCACGCCTACTACTCCTGGATCTACGAGACGGGCGGGGGCTACCGCCACGATCCGCTGATGCACGGGCCGTTCCTCTTCCATCTCAACGCGCTGGTCTACCTCCTGGTGGGTGCGTCGAACGCGAGCAGCCGGTACGGCCCGGCGATCTTCGGGGTCGCGCTGGTGGCGGTCCCCTACCTCCTGCGCGGGCCGCGCCACCTCGGGCGCTGGGGGGCGCTTGCGGCGTCGACGCTCTTCCTCGTCTCCCCCACGATCCTCTACCAAAGCCGCTACATCCGCCACGACATCTACACGGTCGTCGGGGCCCTCCTGCTCTTCGCGGCGATCGTGCGCTACCTCGAACGGCCGGAGCGGCGGTGGCTGGTCGTCGCCGCGGCCTCCGGCAGCGCCCTGCTGACGAACCATGAGGTGATCTTCGCGCTGATCGCGATCTTCGCCGCCTACCTTTACGGCGCGTTCATGCTCGAACGGATGCGCGAGTGGTGGCCGACGCGGCGCGACCTCGCCCGCAAGCTGCTCGGGCTTCACGCGGGCGTCGCGGCGCTGCTGCTGGGCGTCTACGTCGCCACTCCGAAGAGCACGCGGACCCGCCTTCTCGACATCCCCTGGAACAATCCGACCACCCGCGAACAATCCCTCTATTTCCGCCATCTCATCTCCAATCCATTCATCATCGGGGTGCTCTCCGTGCTCGCCGCCTTCGTCGTCGGGCTCTCCCTGCTGATGAGCCAGGCTCGGCGGCGGACGCTTGCCGACGACGACGGGAACGAGGCCGCACCGGCGCTCGGGATCGTCGGGTCCGGGCTCCACCATGCCTCGCGCGACCACGCCGGGCTCGCGGTCGCGGCGGTCGTCGCGGTCAGCATCTTCGTCACGCTCTTCACCAGCCTCTTCACCAACCTGTACGGCCTCGTCTCCTCGACCGTCGCAACCGACGGCACGCTGCTCTACTGGCTCGGCCAGCATGACGTGCGCCGCGGCGAGCAGCCGTGGTTCTACTTCATCCTGCTGATGCCGCAATACGAGTTCGTGGCCGTGCTGCTCGCCTCCGCACTCAGTGGATTGACGATCGTCCGCGCGATCGGGGCCTTGACCGGGCGGTGGTCCGGCGGACGCAACCTCTTCTTCCGCCTCTTCATCGTGGTCTGGCTCGTGGGCATCTTCGTCGGGCTCTCGATCGGCGGCGAGAAGATGCCCTGGCTCGTCGTGCACATCGCGGAGCCGGCGATCCTGCTCTCGGCGGTGCTGATCGGCGGGCTGATCGAGCGCGGCATCGAAGCGGCGCGGATCCGCCGCCTCTCCGGCCGCTCGGCCCCCGGCGCGTTCGCCTGGCCGGAATGGTCCGGCCTGGCGGCCATGCTCGCGGCGGGCAGCGCCTGGCTGATCTTGGCGGGGCGGCTCTCGTTCGGCCAGTTCGAGCAGAACGCCGACGGCGACTGGGGCCGCTCGCTCACCTCGTACGACACGCACCGCTGGTGGCTGCTCGCGCTGCCGCCGCTGGCCGCCGTGGGGATCGTGCTGCTTCTCGCCGTCCTGCGCGGCACGCGGCGCGCGGGCCTCGTCACCCTTTTCGCCCTGGTGATCGGGCTCACCTCGGTCCAGATCCACACGGGCTGGCGGCTGAGCTATGTCCAGCCCGACGTGCCGACCGAGATGATGATCTATACCCAGACATCCCCCGACGTGACCCGGATGGTGACGGACATCACGCAGATGTCCTACGACCTGACCGGGAGCAAGGAGATGCCGGTATGGTTCGATTCCGGGGTCTCATGGCCGATGCAATGGTATCTGCGGGATTTCCCGAAGAAGCGGTATTTCGGCGACCGCATCTCCGCCCCGCCAGAGAACGCGCCCGTGCTGCTGGTTTCGAACGACCACGAAAGCAACGTGAGCCGCTACATGGCCGGCTACATCGCGCAGGAATACGTGCTGCGCTGGAACTTCCCGGAGGAGCTGTACCGCAACTTCGCGATCGCCCCGGAGATCAACGTCGGCCGATCGGCCTGGAAATCCGCCGACGATCCGCACGGCATCGTCGCGATCGCTAAATCCGTCTGGGCGAGCCTCCACACCCTTGTCGAGCCCAAAGGCCAGCAGCAGCTCTACCGCCTAGTCGTCTATCCCGACATCGAGCAGAAGCTGGGGAGCTACAACTTCAACATCTACGTCCGCAACGATCTGCTCCCGCTCTACAACCAGATCCGTTACGGCGACGCGGCATCGGGATGAGCGATGTCGAATCTCCGCGCAGACGACGATCACGATCATTCGACGCGTCGGGCGCACAAGGTTGAAGGCGAGGCGATGACAGCGAACGCTCTTGACGAGAACCCGGCGTCCGTCCTGGACCGGACGATCGATCTCACGGCCGTCTCGCGGACGACGATCGGCTGGATCGCCCTCACGATCTTCGCCTTCGTCGTGCGCGTCGCCCAACTCGACCTCGCGCCCCTCGCGCCCGCCGAGGCGCGCCGCGCCTTCGAGGCGTTCTCGCTCTACCGCGGCGACACGACGGGACCCGGCAACCACATCGGGACCGTCGAGCCCGTCTTCCTGCTGCTGCGCTCGCTCGGCTTCTTCCTCTTCGGCGGCGCCGACGTCTCGGCGCGGATCGTCTCCGCGCTCCTGGGCGTGCTGCTCGTCGTCGCGATCGCCGGACTGAGCCCGTTCGTCGGCCCGGCCCGCGCGCTCGGGATGGGCGCGCTGGCCGCGGTCTCGCCGACGCTCGTCTATTCGTCGCGGCTCGTCGATCCGCAGATCGCGGTCGCCGCGTTCGCGCTGATCTTCGTCGTCTCGCTGCTGCGGATCGGACTCGTTACCGGCGACGAGCACGGGCGGCGGCGGTGGGCGCTCGCATCCGGCGTCGCCCTCGCCGCGACCATCGGCTCCAGTCCCAGCTCGCTCTCCGTCCTCATCGCGATCATCGCGGGCCTTGCGGCGGCGATCGGCGACCGGGCGCGAACCGGCGCGGTGCGGCGCGCGATGGAGCAGTTGAAGGGCACGCCGGGCGCGCCGATCTTCGCGGCCGCGGGGTTCGTCGTGACGCTGCTCGCGGCCTACAGCCGGCTCTTCACCGACTTCCGCGCCCTCTCCGGGCTCGGCTCCACGATCACGGGCTGGGCTCGGCTGCTGACCACGGCGTCGGTCGCCACGCCCACCCAGTTCTTTCTGCTCGCGATCCTCCTCTACGAGATTCTGGCCGTCGTCTTCGCGATCGTCGGCGTCGTCAGGACAGGCGGGGAGGAGCGCGACGGCGCTCTCCCCTGGGTCGCCTTCGGGGTCTGGTTCACCGTGGCCCTGCTCCTCTTCAGCTTCAGCTCCGGCGGCGCCCCGGAGCACGCGATCCACGTCGCCCTGCCGCTCGTCCTGCTCGGCGGCGGGGAACTTGGAGCCGCGATCGCCCGTGTCGACCGCCGCGAGCTGCGGCATGGCCGCGCCGGGCTGCTGCTGCTCGCGATCGTCGGCTTCGTGATCGCGCTGCTCGCCTTCCTCGTGCTGGTCGGCCGCGTCGGCCACGCCGCCGATCAGACCCAGGCCATCTTCGAGGCCGCCGCGGCCGCGCTGATCGCGCTCTTCCCCCTCGGCTACGCGATCTACGGGCTCAGCCGGTCGCTGCGCGCGGGCGGTCTCGGCCGTCAGATTCCATTGATGACGCTGCTCGCCTTCACGGTCTTCCTCGCCGCCTTCACGCTCCGCTCGAGCATCGAGTTGAGCTTCTACCACCCCGACGACGGCGTGGAGCTGCTTTCGCAGCGGACCTCGACCCCGGCGGTCGACGCGATCGTGAACCGCGTGCGCAATCTCTCCCGGGACACGACGCTGCTGAAGGGGTCCGCGCGCGATCCCCAAGGCGGACACGGCCTGACGGTCTCCATCGACCAGCGCACGGAATGGCCACTCCGCTGGTATCTCCGCGACTTTCCGGATGCGCAGATCGCGGCGTCCGGCCAGGCGATCCAAAACGGAGCCCAGGTCGCGATCGCGCCGGACGACAAGGGGATGGCGGAGGCCGGGTACGCTGTCAAGGCGTACAGCACGGTCAACCGCGTGCCCGGCACCTACCTCACACCGAAATTCGGCGCGATCCTCAAGGACGTCGTGCTGCCAAGCCATTGGGTGAAGGGCGCGAAATACCTGCTCTTCCGCGAGATGGCGACAGCCGCCGTGCCCGAGACCATCGCGGTCGGGATCACGGGTGAGCTCTCGAACCAGATCACGCCGAACACCGGCCCGTTCGGGCTCTTCGGGCACGTCGGCAGCGGCAACGGCCGCGGTCAGTTCAATCAGCCCCGCGGCATCGCCGCCTCGGCGGACGGCCAGACGATCTATGTCGTCGACATGGGGAACGCCCGAGTCGAGCGTTTCGCGGCGTCGGGCGACTTCATCGGCTCCTGGGGCGAGGGCGACGGCAAGAGCGTCACCTTCGCGACCACGTCCGACGGCCTCGGACCGACCGGCATCGCGGTCGGCCGCGACGGCCTGGTCTACGTCTGCGACACCTGGAACCATCGGGTCGTCGTGCTCGGCCCCGACGGCCAACTTGCGCGCGAATTCGGCGCGTTCAAGGACACCCAGAATTCGGCCGACGCCTCCGTCGACCCCGGCATGTTCTTCGGGCCGCGCGCGATCGCGGTCACCGGCGACGAGATCTATGTCGTGGACACCGGGAACGAGCGGGTGCAGGTCTTCGGCCTGGACGGCACGTTCCGGCGGGCCTTCGGCGGCTTCGGCTCCGCCCCGAATCAGCTGAAGGAGCCGGTCGGGATCGCGGTCGGTCAGGACGGGCGGGTCTTCGTCGCCGACTCCGCGAACGGGCGGATCAGCGTCTTCTCGTCGACCGGCGCGCCGCTCGCGCAGTGGCCGGTCGACTCCTGGAAAGGCAAGCTCTATTTCGAGCCCTACCTGGCGCTCGACGACCGGGAGAACCTCTACGCCAGCTCCTCGGCGACGGGCAGCGTCGACATCTACGATCCGGGCGGCGCGCTCCTCGACACGATCCGCCAGGTCGGCAAAGACCGGCTGGAGCAGCCGGTCGGCATCGCCGCGACGGGTGACGGCACGGTGCTGATCTCCGACAAGGGCAGCGACGCCGTCCTGCAATACGTCCCGGCCGAGCCGCAGACCACGGGATCCGGAGACGGCACGCTCCCCGGCGCGGCGAGCCCGGCCGCCGTCATCGACCCCGCGGGCTCGAACCTTCCCGCGAGCCCGTCGGCGTCCCCCGCGGCCTCGCCGATCGCGCAGGCGAGTCCGGACGTCAGCCCGACCGCAGGCTCGACGCCTCGGGGATGACCCGGCGGGCGTCGCCGGCCACGAATGGGAACCTGAACGCGATCCTTCTCCGCCGCCGATGCGGGATCGCGGTCGGCACACGGTTCAGACGGTCGGCGTGACCGCGGGAGTCGCCGGAGTCGTGTCTTGGAGCAGCCAGTCGTCGAAGCGGAGGGTGATCGCGTCGAGGTTGTCGGCCCACCAGTTCCAGTTCTGCACGAATTGGACGGAGCGGTTGACCGGGGCGCTCGGATTTCCCGCGGCCCGGTCCGGCCGGAGCAACGGGAACGATTCGGCGTTGACCGGGCCGTACGGGGCGAGGCGGGCGAAATTCGCGCTGGGGGGCGCCCGGGTCGCGAAATTGATGAAGTCCATCGCGATGTCCCGATTCGGCGCCCCGCGCGGCGAGACCCAGACGTCGGCCGACAGCATCCCGCCGTACCATTCGAACCGCACCTCGTCGGTCGCGTGCAGCTGCCACGGCCGCACGTTCCAGGCGCTCGCCATCGCCACCTGCTTGGCCACCACCAGCTCGACCGGCAGTTTGCCGTCCTCGTACCAGACGGCCACGTTCGCCTTGATCCGCTGCAGGCTGGCGAACGCCCGCTCGACGTCCAGCGGATAGAGCCGGTCGACCGCGACGCCGTCCGCGAGCAGCGCGAATTCGAGGGTGCCGACCGGATTCTTCCGCAGCGCGCGCGCCGACGCGGGCTCGAGCTCCGCCCCCGCCTTCGGCGGTTCGACGTCCCAGAAATCCGCCCAGCTTTGGGGGGCGTGGTCCGCGCCCGCCGCGTACAGGATCACCGTCGAGAAGAAGTCGGCGCCGACGCCGTACTGAAGCACGATGTCGGGAACCAGCGGGGTCTTGTCCACGACCGCGTAGTCGATCGGCTCCAGATAGTTGCCGCGCGCGAGTTGGATCACCTCCTCGGCGGGAAACATCATCACGTCCCACGTCACCGCCGACTGGTCGACCTGGTCCTTCATCCGCGCGGTGTCGGCGCTGCTGACCTGGATCTCGACGCCGGTCGCGGCGGCGAAGGGCTCGAAGAAGGCCAGGTTCTGCGCGTCCTGATAGTCCCCCCCGCGGGCGGCGACCGTCAGCGTCCGCCCTTGCCATTTCGTCGGAACCCCGTACCCGGCGACCGGCGACGCGATCACGCCTTGGGTGGGGGTCGGCTCCGCAGCGGTCGTGGCCGTGGGCTGCGGGACCGGATCCGGGCCGTCGTCGGCGGCGCCGCAGGCGGAGGCGACGACGGCGACGACGGCGGCCGTCCCCGCGAGAAATGTTCGACGCGTCAGGTTCTCAGGCACGGATCGCGTCACCACATCCTCACGACGTCGCCGTCGGCGCGGGGACGCCGAGCAGCCAGCTGTTGAAGTGCTCGTTCGCCTCCGTGCCGTGCGCGGCCCACCAGGCCGCGTCGACCGTCACCAGCTGCCGCAGATTCTCCGGGAAGGTCGGCAGGCGCCGCGAGACGCGCGGCTGAAGCCGGTCGAACGCCGCCGCGTTGACC
>JBPCRG010000294.1:0-2892 GCA_050997095.1 Thermomicrobiales bacterium
CCGGGTGCCGACGGAGTACCGGTCGGTGGTGGAGGCGTTCTTCTCCGGACCCGAGAAACCGTGACCGCCGTGACGGAGCGGATCGCCCGGCTGAACCCCTTCGCGCGCGGCGGCGCGGAGCCGGCCGTGGTCCCGGCGCCCGACCGCATGGCCGATCCGGACGGTCCCCTCTTCGACGAGGAGCTGCTGGGGCGGCTGCGGCGGGTGGCGCTGGTCTCGTCGCACTCGATCGCGGAGGGGCTGGCGGGCGAGCACCGCTCGAAGCGGCGCGGGTCGTCGCCGGAGTTCGCCGACTTCAAGATCTACAGCCAGGGCGACGACTTCCGGCGGATCGACTGGAACCTCTACGCGCGGCTCGACGACGTCTTCGTGCGGCTGAGCGAGGTGACGACGGAACTGACGGTGCACGTGCTGCTGGACGCGAGCGATTCGATGGACTGGCGGGGGGACGAGGGTCGGCCGTCGAAGTTCCGGTACGCGCGGCAGGTCGCGGGCAGCTTGTGTTATGTCTCGCTGTGGCATTTCGACCGGGTGATCGTCGCGCCGTTCGGGGAGGATCTGGCTCCGGCGTTCGGACCGGCGCAGGGGCGGGCGCACGTGATGCCGATGCTCTCGTTCCTTTCCCGGCAGGGCACGTTGGGGGCGACGGACCTGCCGACCGCGATCGAGCGGTACGTGCGGGCGCGGAGGCGGCCGGGGCTGATGGTGGTCGTCTCCGACCTGCTGTCCGGGGAGCCGGAGCAGCTGCAAGAGCGGCTGCGCGATCTGCGGGCGCGGGGCTGGCAGACGATCGTGGTCCATGTGGTCGACGACGCGGAGCTCGATCCCTCGGACGTGGCGGGCGGAGGGGGACGGCCGCAGCCGACGGATCTGATCGACCTCGAGAGCGGCGAGCGGCTGCGGATCGTGCCCGGCGCCGACGTCCTCGCGCGGTACGGGGCGGCGGTCGCGGCCTGGCTGGCGGAGATCGAGGAGGTCTGCGCGGCGGAGCGGGCCGACTACGTGCGGCTCTCGACGTCGTGGCCGTTCCACACGGTCGTGCTCAACCTGCTGAACCGGCGGGGGCTGCTCGCGTGAGCGGGGTGCAGCTGCTGGCGCCGCTGGGTCTGCTCGCGCTGGTCGGAGTGCCGCTGGTCGTGCTCTTCCACATGCGGGACACGACGCCGACCGTGCGGCGGACGCCGTCGCTGCGCTTCTGGCGGATGGCGATGGAGGAGCAGCCGCAGAGCGAGCGCTTCGAGCGACCCCCGTTCAGCCTGGCGCTGCTGCTCCAGCTGCTGCTGGTCGGGCTGCTGGGGTTCGCGCTGGCGCGGCCCGCGGCGTCGCGGGCCTTGGGCGGATTCGGGTCGCCGTCGGAGCAGCGGCACGTGATCGTGCTGCTGGACGGCTCGACGAGCATGGCGGCGACCGACGTTCCGGGGAAGGCGACGCGCTTCGAGGCGGCGCGGGCGGAGGCGCTGGCCGCGGTCGGCGATCTGCGCGAGGGCGACGTGGCGACCGTGATCCTGATGGGGACGCATTCCGCCACCTTCGAGGCGACCGACACGGGGAGCCTGCGCGCGTTGCGGGAGCGGCTGAGGGCGCTGTCGGCCCCGGGGGGGCGCGTCGATCTGAACGCCCAGCTGACGCTGACGAAGGATCTGATCCTGCCGGGGCTGGCGAACCGGGTGGTGCTCGTGACCGACGGCGACCTGACGGCGGACCCGGCGACCATCGCGGCGGTCGGGGCGCCGATCACGCTGATCCGGGTCGGGGACGCGGCGGCGGCGAACGTCGCGATCACGGACATCGCGACGCGGGGCAGCGCGCGGAATCCGGGGCGGCAGCAACTGTACGCGCGGGTCGTGAACTTCGGCGAGTCGGCGGCGACCGTGCCGGTCACGATCTCGGCCGACGGGATCGAGATCGCGCGGAACGAACTGACGGTCGACGGCAAGGGCGGGTCGAAGGAGATCGTCAACGATCTGCCGGCGGGGGCGCGGTCGGTGACGGTGGCGCTGGCCGCCAAAGACGCGCTCGCCGCGGACGACACCGCGGCCTCGACCCTCGCCGGGGGCGGCGACTTCGGGCTGCGGATCCTGCTCGTCTCGGACGCGCCGTCGCTCCTGCAGCGGGCGCTGGCGGTGCTGCCGGGGGCGCAGGTGACCCAGAAGAGCGCCGCGGAGACGGGCGCGCCGGGGAGCGGGGCCGGCGTCGATCTGGCGGTCTATGAAGGGGTGCTGCCGGCGGGGTCGTTCCCGAAGACGCCGACGCTGCTCGTGAATCCGCCGGAGGGCGGGGCGCTGCCGACCC
This sequence comes from Thermomicrobiales bacterium, assembly GCA_050997095.1. Classification (GTDB taxonomy): domain Bacteria; phylum Chloroflexota; class Chloroflexia; order Thermomicrobiales; family UBA6265; genus JBPCRG01. The sequence goes on from JBPCRG010000294.1 coordinate 2,293, forward strand.
GGGGGGCGATGGCGAACCCGACGGCGCAGCGAGTGCGGGCGCAGGACCCGCTGCTGCAGGGGGTGGAGATGACCGGGGTCACCTTCGGCCAGACGCCGGTGCACACGCTGGACGCGCCCTAGACAGAGATCGTGGGCGCGGCGGACGGCCCCTTGATCTTCCGCGGCGCGACGCCAGGGGTGGGCGAGCCGATGGTCGTGCTCGCGTTCGACGTCGCGCAGTCGAACATCGCGAAGCGGGTGGCGTTCCCGATCCTGATTGCGAACATCGCGGACGAGCTGGCGCCCAGCCCCCTCCCCTCCTCCGCGCCGCTCGGCGATCCGCTGGTCTACCGGCCGCACGCCGGGGTCGCGACGGTGCGGATCACTCCGCCGGACGGCGTGGCGGTCGATGTGCCGGTCGGCGGAACCTCCGGGAGCGACGGCGCAGCGGAACCGGCCGCGCTGCGCGACGTGACCTTCGCGGACACGGGCCAGCCGGGAGAATATCGGCTGGCGGAGCTCGACGCCGGAGGCAAGGAGATGGGCGGGGGGCGCTTCGTCGTCAACGCGGGCCACATCCGCGAGTCGGACCTGCGCGCGAACGTCGACCTGCCGGGGC
>JBPCRG010000305.1:0-5898 GCA_050997095.1 Thermomicrobiales bacterium
CGTCCGCTTTCGCGCGATGGTGGTCATCGCCTCACTCATGATTTGGCTCTCGACCGATTTGTCAGACACGCCCTAGTCCAAGCCAGAAGATCGGCATCGAGACGCCGGCGATCGAGAAGAGCCGCGACGCGTGATCGACGATGCTCCCCCGTTTCATGGCGGAAAGCATCCTAAGCGGGATGCCGATCACGACGGTCCCCACCAGCGCGGTCAACGTCAATTCGAACGTTGCGGGAAGATATTGACGAAGATCGTCGAACACCGGCCGCCGCGTCGTCACGGATCGACCGGGATCGCCGTGGACGAGGCCCTTCACATAGATCCAGTATTGCTCGGGGATCGAACCGTCGAGGTGGTATTGCTTGGCCAGCGCGTCCACCTGAGCCTGGCGGGCATGCGGACCCGCCAGCAGCCGAGCCGGATTTCCGGGAACCACCCGGTTCAGAAGGAACGTGACGAGGCTGATCCCGAAGCCGACCACGACCATCAGGATGAGACGACGCGCGATGCAGCGGGCCATGGGATTTCCCAGAGATTCCACGGCGGGAGGATGACGCCGGCAACTGACTGGCGGCCCTGACGCCGATTCCGCCAGGGGCCCCGCCATTGGCGGAGCCCCGCGGTTCTACTGCGTTTTGTGCATCCCGTACCAGTTCACGGTCTCGATGTGCATGCCGTTGAAGGCGAAGCCCTGAACTACGCTGCGCAGCGGCAGCCGGTAGCGTTTTTCATAGACGACGAGGGCGGGCGCCTCGTCCGCCAGGAGCGCCTGAGCCTGGCCGTACAGATCGTTCCTCCGGTCGCCAAGCCGGTTTGTTCGAGATACCTCCTCTGTGAGCCCGAACTTGGGGGATAGGGTGTTTTTGCGGAGCGCAAACTGTCGCGATCCGCTCAGATAGTCATTGCTTCAGATCAGCGTCAGAGCCGCCTTCATGTAGCCCAGCGCGTAGGCCATGCCCGCGTGCCACGACGCGGCGCAGGCTATCTGCGGGGTGTGGTCGGGGATGATCACCCCGTCGTAGCCGTTGCGCTTGTAGATGCGCAGGCACTCGATCATGTCGACGTCGCCCTCGTCCACGAAGACCTCGTGATAGTTCGGCACCTTCCCGCGCACGTTGCGGAAGTGGACGTAGCCGATCGCGCCGAGCTTGCTGAAGCGGTCGACCGCCTCGTAGACATCCGCCCCGGCCATCTCGGCGATGGTCCCCTGGCAGAACTCCAGCCCGTTGCTCGGGCTCGGGTGGATGTCGAGCAGCCGCTGGTAGTGGTCCGGGTGGTGCACCAGGCGGGCGTAGCCGCGGATCGTCGGCATCGGCGGATCGTCGGGATGGGCCGCGAGCCGCACCCCGGCCTCCTCCGCGACCGGAACGACCGCGTGGAGGAAGTCGCCGAGGCGCGCCCACAGCGCCTCGGAGTCGATCGGTGGGATCACGCCGGGAGCCGCGTCCGGATCGTACGTCATGTTCCAGATCTGCCCGTTCGGGATCGGCGTCTCCATCGGCCCGTCGGGACCGAGGAACCCGACCGATTCGGCCCCGCCGCGCGCCCACGGCCCGACCACGTGCCCCCAGACCCCGGCGATGCTGAAGTTGTAGCCCATGATCGGGATCCCGGCCGCGCCCACATTGCGGATCAGCGTCTTCATGTCCTCGAGTTGCCGCGCCTTCTTCGGGCCGTCCAGCAGGATGTCGTACCAGAAGGAGGGGTCGAAGTTCTCCAGCGCCTCAAGCGTCAGCCCCTCCGCCTCGACCGCCTGCCGGAGAAGCGTCAGCTCCTCCGCCGTCCAGAGCTTGCCCTCGTTCTGCGTCACGCCCCAGCCGGATCCCTCGCTTTCCGACTGCGGAATCCGCGGCCCCTCGGCGAAGTAGTCGGTGTAGTGCGCCACGATGTGCGTCGCGCCCGCCTGCCGCGCGAAGCGGAAATTGTCCGGCGTCAGCATCTGCCGGTAGAGGCCCAGTCCCAGTTTCATCGTGCTCCCCCAGTTTTCGTCGATTGGTCCGGTGGTCCGGGAGACGATTCAATCCCGCCGGCTTCCTCGGTACAGGGCGTCGAACGCATCGAGCGTCACGTCGACCGGCGCCCTTTCCCGCAGAAAGCGATGCAGCAGCTCCCCGGCTTTCTCCTGCACCCCCATGAATCCGAGATACCGCGGGCGCAGATATGCGTTGTCCAGCGTCTCCAACGTCCCTTTGAAGAAATCGCTCGACGCCGCGTTGACCGATTCGTCCAGCCACGCGCCGCGATGGCCGGGCTGCCCGCCCGAGGAGAAGTAGAGGCCGCGCTGGGTCTCGGCGTCGGCGACGAACCGCGCATAGGCGAACGCGGCCTCCGGGTGCCTAGTCGTCGCGGAGACGACCAGACCGACCCCGCCGAGGATGCCGCCCCGCGGCACGCCATCCGCCGCCGCCGGGATGTCGGTGAAGCGCACCAGATGCGGCCGAAACCCCGGTTCGGCGTAGTTGGCATAGCCGAACGCCAGCGGCACGTAGGCGATCTCGTCGCTCGCGCTCATCCGCTCGTAGGCGCGGATCGGGTTCCAGTCCAGCGACTCCGGGTGGCAGGCGTCGCCCAGGAGGCGCAGCGTCTCCAGCGCGTGGCGGCCCATCGCCCGGCCCACGACCCGGGCGTCGTCGGTGAAGGCGGGTTCGCCGGCATTCGCGCAGATGGAGAGGAAGCACATCAGCGTGTCGACCGGGATCAGCGGCACCGCGACCCGGCAATCCGCCTTGGCTGCCCGGCCTCGGGCCAGGGCGAGAACCGCGTCCCAGGTGCGTGGCACGTCGACGCCGATCCGTTCCAGCAGATCGGGTCGGTAGGCGCTGACGTGACTCGCGGCGTCGGTCGCCAACGCCCATTGGCGTCCCGCGTAGCAATAGCTCCCGTGGCTCGGCCCGACGCTGTGGGCGGCCTGGTCGGCGAGAAACGCGGCGTCGAGATGCTCATCGACCGGCAGGATGCAGCCGGTCGCGGCGGCGAACCCCATGAAGGGATGGTCGATGAGCACCAGATCGAACAGCTCCGCGAGCTTCTCGACCGGGTAGTCGGCGAAATCCTGAAGACTGCGCGTCTGCCAGGTCACCCGCACGTCGGGACGCTGCGCCGCGAACGCGGCGGCGGTCGCCACCATCGGATCATGCCCGCGGGCGTGATCCCAACTCATGCCCCGGATCTCGATCATGCGGCGGCGTCCTTTCTCTCGGCGGCGGGGTCCAGCCCCGTCATCTCGGCGATCGCCGCCTCCTCGCTCTCGATCAACGCGACGAGCAGCGGGCCCCGCTCCCTGCCCGCGACAAACTCGAGCCGCCGCATTCCCAGCGGGTCGATCTCGGTTCGGATCAGGCCCAGCTGCTCGGGCGACGGCGCCGCGGTGACGCCGAGATCCGGCGCGACCCGCAGGGGGAACCCGGTCTCGGCCTGCACCTCGTCGAGCGTCACGCCGGGGTGCAGCGAGACAAGCTCCAGCTCGCCCGACGCTTCGTCCAGGGTGAAAACCCCGAGATTCGTGATGAGCTGCACCCTCCCCGGCCGATACCCGGCGGCGATCCGCTCCTCCGCGGTGAGGATGCCGCGGGCGGCGCTGACGTAGTCGACGCGGTCGACCAGCGTCAGCGGGGAGTGGCGGGTCAAGTAGAGCAGGAAATGCCGGTGCATATTCGCGACATCGGCCATCCCGCCCTGCCCCGGCAGGCGGATGCGCCTGCCGCTCGGAGAGACGACTTCGATGTTGTTCGTCCGGCAGCGGCGGTCGATCTGCGCCGCGCTGACCACCTCGTGCGTGACCAGTCCGCGCTGATACCACTGGTGGTAGCTGTCGTCCCCGCCGCAGGCATGGGTCGCGCTCTGCAGGTCGAGCGGTTCCGCCAGCGTCATCACCATCGGCCGCGCCGCCACGTCGATCAACCCGCCGTTGGCGGTCATTAGGACCAGGCCGGGGGCGTGTGTGCGCTTGGCGAGCAGATACGAGACGGTCGCCAGGGGCGAGACCGACCCCACCGAGCAGACGCTGGCGTCGCCGTACTGCCGGGCCAGCCAGCCGACCATGATCTCGTCGATGGTGGCGGGAGCCTCGGGGGGCTCCGCCGCGCCGACCCGGTGGGCGAGCAGCGCGGGGCCGGTCACGACGCCGTGCGGCAGGAGGGCCGCCGCGCGCAGAAACGCGCTCCGCGCCGAAGACGGCGGCCGGACGTCGAGCGCGGGATCCGACGTCAACCGGAAGAGCTCCCGGTAGTCGGTCGGGTGATGGGGTAGGCACGATGTGGGGTAGGCGCCGTTCGGGGCCACCGCGATCGCCCGCACGAACGACCGCGGCAGCAGATATGCGTGCGGATCGGACCCCGCCGCCAATCCGCCGCGCGGGACGATCTCCTCGACGGTGACGAGCACATCTCGGGCGGCGAACGCCGCGCTCAGATCGAGCCCGCGGGCGCCGACGATTTCCACATTGCCATCCTCGTCCGCACGCTGGGCGTGGAGGAGGAAGACATCCAACGGCAATGCCCGCGCCGCGCCGACCCGGACACCAGTTATGGGATCATCGTAGATGATTGCGAATCCGGAACGCTCGACGATCTCCGAACCGAGCGGCAACGGGAAGGGCATCGACGGCAGGCCGTGCTGCGCCGCGTGGTGCCCCTGCATCATCCCCAGCGCCGTCCACTCCTCGAACGGAACCCGCCCCTCCTCGACCGCCCGGCGGAAGCGCGGGGCCAACCCGAAAACGTCGAGCGAGTTGAAGCACATCGTCATCGAGCGGACGGCATCCGCCTGGAGCAGGAGCTCGAGCCCGAGACTGCCGCCCCAGCTCACATACTGGAGATCGCGCACGCCCCCGGCGATGACCGCGCGGATCAGCGCGATCGGCAGGCGGGAGAAATGGAATCCGCCGATGCCGAGGCGGTCGCCGTCGTGGACAAGCGCCGCCAGTTCGGAGAGATCGAGGAATGCGGGCTTGTTCCTGTTCCTGCCCCTATGTTTGTCGCCGTCGCTGTCGCTCGTCACGATGCCGCGTCATCCCCGCGCGGTCGGTATTGGTTCACGATGACGTCCCGGATCAGCGCGTCGATCTCCTCGTCGCCGTACCCGCCGATCTCCCGCAGCAGCTCGGCCGTATGCTGCGCCAGCAGCGGGGCGGGACGGGTGATGCCCCCGGGTGTCCCGTCGAACTTGACCGCCAGACCGGTGCCCCGGATCGGCCCCGCGGTCGGGTGGTCCCATTCGACGATCATCTCGTTCGCCGCGACCTGCGGGTCCGCCTCCAGCGCCGCGTAGTCGTTGACGGGCGCGCACCAGATGTCTTCGGCGAGCAGGGTCCCCAGCCACTCCTCGGTCGTCCTGAGACGGAAGGCGCGCTGGAAATCGGCGCGGACCGCGTCCCGGTCCTCCATCGTCTGCGACTCGGTCCGATGTTCGTAGCCCGGCAGCCCGACCAGCGCCGCGAGCTTGCTCAGCGCGTTCATCGAGATCGCGATGTAGCTGTCCGCCGTCTGATAGAAGCCATAGGGCGCGCCGAGATAGGCCCCGGGGATGCCGCTGCGGCTCCGTGCCGGCAGCCCGCCGCCGTTGAGGTAGACGCTGATCTCCTGCGTGTGCAGCTGCATGATCGAGTTCAGCAGATTGACGTCGACGCGCTGCCCTTTCCCGCCGCGGTCGCGGGCGTAGAGCGCGGCGAGAATCCCGTAGACGATGTGGAAGCCTGCGGTGAAATCCGCCGCCCCGACCCCGAGGGCCTGCGGCGGCCCGTCGGCCTCGCCGTTCAGATAGCCGACCCCCGCAACCGCCTGCACGAGCAGATCCTGCCCCGGCCGCGTCAGGTACGGCCCGGTCTGGCCCCAGCCGGAGCTCGCGCAGTAGATCAGGCGCGGGAACCGCGCCGCCAGCGTCTCGTAGCCCAAGCCGAGC
>JBPCRG010000320.1:0-5425 GCA_050997095.1 Thermomicrobiales bacterium
TCACCATCGCCGTCTCCGACTCCGGAGGCGGCGGCCGGTTCGCCTCCCTACTCGCCAGCCACCCGAATTCCTCGACCATTCTCTGCGACGCCGTCTTGACCAGCCAGACAAGTCGAACCGCGGGCGAACTCGCCGTAAGCGCGCGTTCAGGAACCGGAGCATCGCTCGGCCTCGGCATTTTGGTGGAAGTCTCCGACGTCGGGAACCGGATCTATGAAGGCACGATCACCGTCGCGCTGGACGGAGCCGAGACGCGCGAAGAACGCTTCCCGATGCGCGCCGCCTTCGAGGAGATGCAGCGCCGCGCCGCCATGACGGCCGCCGACGTTCTCCGCCGGGCGCTGCTCCACCTCGACTGACGGGAAGACCCGTTCTGTACCTGGTCTCCAGTCGCGTCGCTCCCCCTCGCCCCAACTTCGGGGCGGGCACTCACCGGGCGCGGATCGTGAACCCGGCGCATGGCCCTCGACAAAGCGACCCCCCAATCCGTCATTCCGAGCGGAGCCCGCAGGCGGAGTCGAGGAATCTCTTCGAGCAACGCGAGAATCGTCGTCGGTCTGCGCGATGACGGATGACGCTGCACGGATCACTGGGGCACGCAACAACCCATTTCGCCGTCTCGTCATCGCGATCGACGATGGACAAAAGCGCCAGGGGGCATCTCCGCCAAAATTCTTCGGACCAGGAACTGTCAATCCGTCCCCGAGGCGAAAGCGTCGACAATCTCCTGCTGCCTCGCCAGCATCCGAGCCCGGTCGTCTTCGTCCGCATCGACCCAGCCGCAGAGATGCAGAATCCCGTGCACGGCGAGAAACGCCGCTTCCTCATCGACTCCGTTCCCGTACTCGCGCCCTTGCTCTGCCGCGCGATCCAGAGAGATTGCGATGTCGCCGCCCCGCGTCCGAACTCCCGGCTCTGGGTCAGCTGGAAATGTCATCACGTCCGTGGTCGAGTCGATCCCCATGAACTCCAGGTGCATCGACCGCATGCGCCCGTCGGTCGTCAGCAGGATCGCGACCGACCATGGCTCCGTGCCGCCGCCTTGCGACGCAATCGCAAAGCGCGAGAGAGACGCCAATCCTGCCCGAAGCGACTCTCCCGCATCGGGATGGTCCCCGATCACATCGACCTCGATCAGCGCCTCCCCGTCCAACGAGCTCAGGGCGCTCCCAGCGCGGCGCGCACAGCGGCGCTGAGGCGCCGCCCGTCCGCGCGTCCGTCGGCCCGCTCGGTCAAGAGCTTCATCACGGCGCCGAGGTCCTTCAGGCTTGCGGCGCCCGCCTCCGCGACGGCGGCCGCCACCATCGCGTCCAACTCCCCGTCCGTCAACGGCTCCGGCAGGTAGCGGTTGACGATCGCGATCTGCTCTCGCTCCCGGTCAGCCAAATCGGTTCGTCCCGCGGCGTCGAACTGCTCGATCGACTCCTGCATCCGTTTCGCCTGCCGCTGCAGCAGCGCGTTGCCTTCCTTGTCGGAGATCGGTCCGCCATGGTCGATCTCTGCGTTCTTCAACGCCGCCAATACGAAGCGGACTGTGTCGCGGGTCAGCACGTCGCCCGAACGCATCGCGTTCTTCATGTCGGTCTCGAGCCGTTGCCGAAGCGTTATGTCCATCTACAATCAAGCCTCCATCGTTTCCGCACACATTGCCTCACAATCGACGCCGACCGTTCCCTCATCCGAGCCCTGCCTTCAACGGACCGCCGCCCATCACGTGGAAGTGCAGGTGAAAAACCGTCTGGCCCGCGTCCGCTCCTTGGTTCGTCAGGACGCGGTATCCGGTGGTCGCGATTCCTGTCCGCTCCGCGACGTTAGCGCACAGCTGGAGCAGCGCGCCGCACAGCGCGGGGTCGCCCACCGCCGCGTCGGTCAGGCCACTCACGTGTCGTCGGGGAACCACCAGCACATGCACCGGCGCCTTCGGATCGAGATCGGCGAACGCGACGCCATGCTCATTGGCGGCGACGAACGTCGTGCCGAAGTCTCCGCGGACGATCCGGCAAAAGACGCACTTCCCGTCCCGTTCCTCGCCCATCCGCCCGCCCGTTCACGCCCCGCGCCGTGGTAGCATGCCGGTCGGTCGTCCCGTCCGCTGCATCCTCAATGAAAACAGTATGCCAGAACTCCCCGAAGTCGAAACCGTGCGTCGCTCGCTCGCGCCATCCGTCGTGGGCCGGACCATCGTCGGCCTCCGCGTCGGAGCCCACCAGGGCGTCCTCGGCGGATCCGATCCTGCGGTGGTGGGCGCGGCCATCGCGAACCGCACGATCGTCGATCTGCGCAGGCTGGGCAAATATCTCATCCTCGATCTCGATGACGGGTCGCATCTGCTCGCCCATCTCCGCATGACCGGGCAACTCGTGGTCTGTCCAAGAGGATCTGATGCCCTCCGCTTCGAGCATCTGGCGATCGTCTTCGACGACGGAGCCGAGCTTCGGTTCGCCGACCAGCGCAAGTTCGGCCGCGTCCTCTTCTTCGCCTCCGGCCTGAACGAGCACCTTCAGGCGCGGCTGGGGCCCGAGCCGCTCGGCGTCGCATTCACCGCCGCCGCGTTCGCCGCCGCCCTGGTCCGCCGTACGGCCCCGATCAAGGCCGTGCTGCTCGACCAGAAGACCGTCGCCGGCATCGGCAACATCTACGCCGACGAGGCCCTCTTTCTCGCCTCCATTCATCCGCGACGTCCAGCAAACGCCTTGACCCCCGCCGAGCAGAAGCGGCTGCACCGCGCCATCCGCCAGGTCCTGCGGGATGGCATCGCCCACCGCGGCACCAGTTTCTCCAGCTACCGCGACGGCAACGGAGCCGAAGGCGACAATCAGCATCGCCTCAAGGTCTACGGTCGCGGCAGGACCGGCGGCGCCTGCGTCCGCTGCCGCCACCCCCTCGAGTTCCTCACCGTCGCCGGTCGAACCAGCCACTACTGCCCTGCATGCCAGCCCGCGGCCGGAAGCTGATCCGCGAACCGGATGCCCACTTTTCGGCGCATCTCTGATCAAGGACGCCAAGTCGTTCGATGGAAGCCGGCCAAGATGCGCCTCCGATGTAGGCGCGATTGTCGTTCGCCCTGTCTCCGAGGCGGATATCGCCTCTTCCCGCCTGAATTCGCGAAGCGTCGGGGGCCGTGCACGTTGTTCGCGGACCTGAGGGGACGACGGCTATCATGGCTGCCCGAAGTGCGCCGAAAATATGCCGGACGTGCTCAGCGCTGGATTGTCAGCGCCCGCGCCGGGTTGTCGACGAAGATGCGCCGCACCGTCGGCGCGTCGAGTCCCGCCTCCATCAGCAGAAGGGGAACCTGTTCGACGAAGTAAACGAAGCCGGGGCTGCCGCCATAAGCGAGTTGGTACGATTTGCGGGCGAGGTCGCCGGAAATCAGGATCTGCCCGGCGTGCCCCGCGTCGACCAGCGTCCGCACCATCGCCGCGCGTGTCTCGTCTGCGGCGTACTTGGTTTTTGAGAATTGGTCGAAGGAGACGGTCGCCCCGCTCTCCAGCACCCGGCGCAGATATGCCTCGTCGAGCGCGAAGTCCAGATGCCCGACGATGACCCGCGCCGGATCGACGCCCTCCTCCCGCAGGATCGCGATCTGCTCGAGCGCCATCGTGCCCCGGTCGGTGTGGGTGGAGATCGGCGCGCCTGTCTCCAGGTGCGCCCGCGCCGCCGCCCGCAGCACGCGCTCCTCGACCTCGGTGATCCGGTTCAGGCTGGTGCCCGCCTTGATCACGCCCGCCCGCACCGTGGTTCCGTCGATCCCCTCGACCACTTCGCGGACGTTGACCGCGGCGATCTCGTTCGCGCCCATGCCGCCGAGATGCGGCGCGGCGTGGCGGTCCTTGTGATGCCCGGTGACGACGATCACGTGGACGGCCGATCGCCGCGCGACCCAGATGATCCCGGCGATGTCGCGCCCGTAGTCCGCCGGGGTCATGTCGACCACGGCCCGTCCGCCAAGGGCGAAAAACGCCTCAAGCTCCGCGGCCGCCTTCGTCGAATCGTCGAGCAGCAGGTCCGGGTCGTCGGCGCCGACGTCGAGCGGCTTGCAGATCACATGCTCATGGTGCAGGCAGAAACCGAGGGAGCCGGGATCGATCGGACCCAGCGCCGTCATCACGTGGGGCTGGCTCGGATCGAACGCCGCGTCGTCGCCAGGCGTCGGATCGAAATCCTCGCCCGGCTCCAGACCAAAATCGAAGGTCGCGTCCCGGAAGTCCTCGCTCATCCCGCCAGCTCCCTCCTCACGATCACAGAGCCGTCGACCATCGCCCGCAGCTTCCGCACCGCCGCCCAGCGTGCCGTCTGGCTGAGACCGCAGTCGGGCGTGATCCAGAGCTTGCCGTCCGGGACATGCTTCAGCAATAGCCTGATTCTCGCCGCGACGTCCTCCGCGCCCTCGCACCAGTAATTCTTCACGTCGACCACTCCGGCCGCCAATTCCTTGCCGCTCTCCCTCGCGAATTCGCCCCAGAGCTCCGCCTCCGCCATCTCTCGGTTCGCGAACTCCAACGAGAGCTGATCGACCTTCAAGCCGAGCACCCACGGGAACATCGGCCGGTAGCTGCGCTTCGCGACCGGCCGGCCGCGGAAGTTGCCGAAGCAGAGGTGAGTGCCCAACTTGGCCGCCACGCCATCGACCGTCGCGTTGAAGAGGCGGACGTATTCGTCGGGATGGTCGGGATAGACGGCGTATGACGGCTCGTCGACGTAGATGTAGTCGGCTCCCGACGCCACCAGCCCCCGCAACTCCCTGTTGACGATCGGGGAGAGCGCCCAAGCCGCATCGAGGCGGTTCGCGTAGACACCGTTCAACTCCAGCCGCCCAGCGAGCGTGAACGGCCCCGGCACGCAGGCCTTGACCGGGCGGTCGGCGATGGAGAGCAGATGCTCGAACTCGGCGATCACGCCCAGCCCGTCGGGCGCGGAGAGCGGCTCGGTCACGAGCCACTTGCCGCGCTGGTCGTGCCCCTCGGGCCCGAGCAGTCGCGCATTCTGCCGCTGCACCAACCCCGGGATCTGCCCATAGAAGCCGAGGTTGAAGTCCTGCCGGCTCATCTCACCGTCGACCAGCACGTCGAGCCCGGCCCGCTGCTGGTCGAGCACCGCGATGTCGACCGCATCGGCGAGCATCTCGGCGACATCGGCGCTCCCCATCTCGCCGCGCGCGATCGCGCGGCCCCCGGTGAGAAGCCACCCCATCGGCGAATGGCTGCCGAGGTTCACGGTCGGGAGGAGCGGAAGGGTCGCCCCGCTGAGTGGAAATCGGTTCATCCTGTGTACGCTTCCTTTCAAGCCGACCCGCGTCCCGAATCCGGGAAGCGGGTCTTGAAGATGATCGGACGTCGAGGGGTGTCGCTTACGCCCCTTTTCGCAGTCGGACGCGACGGGAGCCTGTGAGATGTCGGAGATCGAGCGGACCGGTCGTCTGCAC
>JBPCRG010000328.1:0-5241 GCA_050997095.1 Thermomicrobiales bacterium
GAAGGCGGCGATGCGAGGCTCGTCCTCAACGATCAAAACGCGCAAGGCGATCCCAATCTTGCGGCCAACGATCTGAGGACGCATCGCCGCTTTTCAAATGCGACAGCGCGCGTTCACGACAGCGAAGGGTCGGACGAGGCGCTCCCTATTCCGGCGGTCCGGCCGCCTTGACCTGATAATAGACGAAGAGAGCATCGTAAACAGCGGCGGTCAGGCGCAGCTTTTCGTGAGCGTCCGGCTCCAAGAACTGAAAGCCGCGATCAAGCGCGTCTGGTCGCCGCGAGCAGCAACGCCACCGGTGGCCCATCCGTTCGCCGCCATCCGGCTGAAATCGGATGAAGGAACTATAACCGGTGTTCCGTGGACCTGATGGGATGCCAGCAACGTGATGGGTCCATTCGATGCTTGGAACGGTGAAGCTCCGGGAAGAAGCAACCGGAATCAAACTGCGCAGTTGATGGTTTCAGGCGTGATCGCGGCAATGCCTCGACCTCGAAGGCGCAACGTCATCGCCACCCGCCGCATGCTCTGCTTCATCGGTGTTTCTTGCGCCGAAACGATGAACAACACATCACCTTTTGGCAAATCATTGGCCATCTGTCGCCATGTCGTTCGAAAAGGAAGTAAACTCGCGGGAGCCAGGATCATATTGCCACGTCTGTCATTCCAAATCTGCACCGTCGCCGATGGGCGCATCGAAGACGAGCGTTGAGCATTCATAGACTTGTCGCCTCCATCACCTTCTTGGCGCTCTTGCGCGTCAAATGGACGTAGATCTGGGTGGTGTCAAGCGAGCTGTGCCCGAGCCATTGCTGGAGTTGAAACGGCGAAACGCCGGCTTCGGCCTTGTGCGAGGCGAAGGTATGCCGCAGCGAGTGCGGACTGATCCGCTTGGTGATCCCGGCCAGCGCGCAATATTTGGCCAGCAGCTTTTGCACCCCGCGTTCGCCCAGCGGCTCCTCGTCCCGATTCAGGAAGAGGCGATCGTCGGCGACCTTTTGCCGTACCTTCAACCAACTCTTGATGGACTGCACCCCTTTTTTCTCCAGATCGATCGTGCGGGCGCTCATCCCCTTGCCGAGCCGGACGTGGAGCGTCTTATTGTCTAAATCAACATCGTCCAGCCGCAAGGCGCAGAGCTCGCTGACCCGGACGCCCGTCTGCAGAACCGTCATCAGGATGCAGTAGTCGCGGGTGTTGGTCCCGGCGGCGACGCGCAGACGACTGTACTCCTCGGGGGAGAGATAGTTGCGTCCCCGCTTTTCGGTCTTGGGCGTGTCAATGCCCTCGACCGGCGAGGCGTCGATCAATCCCTCGATTTTCGAGTACTTAAAGTACTCGCGGATCGCCGCTAGCTTGCGCGCCCGGGAGACGCCGGAGAGGCCCCGGCTGGCGAGGTGCGCCAGGTATTCGGTCACGTCCAGCCGCTCGACGTCATCCGGTGTTTCGATCGTCAAGTTGGTCTCCCGCAGCCAGGCGATGAACTGGCCGATGTCCGTGCGGTAGGCCAGGATGGTGGCGCTGCTGCGGTTGCGCCCTTCGAGCGTCCGCACGTAGGCGGAGAGGGCGGTTTCCAATGATTGGGTTTGTGGTTGTCGGGCTGTTGCCAAGATGGGTGCTCCTTCGCCATCCACGTTAGCAACGGCCGGCGTTTGGCTCAAACGCGGAAGCGGGCAAGAAGTGGTTCGCATAACGTGGCTGTTTCGTCATTATAGCGAACCACAAAGATAAGCGGTACTAGGGAGAATGCTAAGAGCTGGGTCGGAGAATGCCCGTTATCGGAACCGGACGGCGCGGTCAGCCGAGCCGGAGCACGGTGAACGCTTCGGCGAGCGCGAGACCTGCAGGATTCCCGACGCCGGCGGCGCGTTCCCGCCAAGAACCGGGGAGTAGCCGCGGATCGACCGTTTGGCTCGCGTGCGCCAAGCGCGCCGCCACCTTGCGATCGAAGCCGTACGCGATGTCCAAGTAGCTGGTAGCCGCCGCGCTGGCAAACAGCCAGACTTCGCTCACCGAATGCGGGGGAAGACCCGCGGCGGAATGCTCCGGGAACGACAGCGGATCGCGGGCGAAGGGATAGACCGCGTCGAGCGCGGTCCGGCCGACGATCCGGTGGTCGCGGTGGGCGAGGTATGGCGGGAGAGGATGCTCCGGATCGTGCGTGAAAAGCGCGGCCGGGCGCCAGCGTCGGATCCAGGCAACGATCTCGCCCCGCAGCGCCCGGGTTTCCTCGACCTCCCCGTCCGGGTGCCGCAGGAAGGCGATGTCGGTCAACCCCAGCCGCTTGGCCGCCGCCTCGGCCTCCCGCTCCCGGCGCGCCCCCACGGCCGCAGGGGTGGCCGTGGCGTCGTCTGTCCCCTTGTCGCCGGAGGTGACGAGCAACAGCCGGGCCTCGACCCCGCGGTCGATCGCGCACGCGAGCGTGCCGGCGCACCAGCTCTCGATGTCGTCCGGGTGGGCGGCGACCGCCACGATCGAACCGGTTGGCGGCTCAACGACCGTCGGTGGCGTCATGAGAGTGTCCGTTCAGGCCTACGTCAGCGCCTCGGCACGCGCACCCACCGGATCGACGTGGGCGCACGGACAGACGTGGACCGTTGCGCCGCCGAATGCGGGGACATGATCGGCGAGGGCGCGCTGGACCCGTTCCACGATCCGGTGCGATTCGGCGACAGAAAGCCGGCGATCGACCGTGATGTGGATATCCGCTTGGACGCGGTGGCCCAGCCAGCGCGCCCGCACCGCGTGCACGTCCTGCACCCCTGGCACATGCAGCGGCGCGTGCTCCACCTCGGCCAAGATGGCCGGTTCCACGCCGTCGAGCAGGCGCAGGAAAACCGCGCCGGCGGCGTCCTTGACGATGAAGAGGATGGCGATGGTGATCGCCAGGCCGATCAGCGGGTCCAGGATCGGCGCGCCGAGGGCAACGCCGATCGCGCCGGCGAGCACCGCCAGCGAGGTGAAGCCGTCGACGCGCGAGTGCTGTCCGTCGGCGATCAGGGCGGCGGAGCCGATCTCGTTGCCGACCCGGAGGCGGAACACGCCGACGGCTTCGTTGCCGAGGAACCCGACGATGGCGGCCGCCGCGACCCACCAGAGGTGCGTGACCGGTTGGGGATCGATCAGCTTCCGGATCGACTCGTAGCCCGCCACGCAAGCCGATACGAAGATGAGGAGCACGATCGCCACGCCCGCGACGTCCTCGGTCCGGCCGTAGCCGTAGGTGAACCGCTTGGTCGCGCCGCGCCGTTGGAGGGAAAAGGCGATCCACAGGGGAATCGAGGTCGCCGCATCGCCGAAGTTGTGGATGGTGTCGGCCAAGAGCGCGGTCGAACCAGAGATGAGCACGATGATCACCTGGAAGATCGCCGTCGCGCCCAATCCCACGAGCGAGATCTTCAGCGCCCGGATGCCGCGATCGTTCGTCTCCATCGCGGCGTCCACCTTGTCATGGACGTCGTGCGAATGGGCGAAGGTCTGCTGGACCCAACCGAGGATGCCGCTTCGGTGCGCGTGACTGTGCCCGTGGGCATGCTCATGCGCGCCGCCACCGTTGCCATGTCCGTGGTGATCGCCAGCCTCTTCTTGCTGTCGGCTCATCGCGCCCCTCGATCCCTCGATGGTCCCGCGCACTCAAAGGGCAGCGAACCGCTGCGCATGTACGATACCAAGTTTGCCTCCCGGGTGCAGGCATTGATAATGGAATGCTGAAAGATGTTGTTCGGAACTATCGCATTTGCGACCATTCGCAGTAATTATCCAGCAAATCCCTGCTCGCTTGTCCCGCGAAATCGCGGGTCGACTGTCGTGAATGTTAGCGTGATTCAAGCTCTGAGTAGGTTTGCCGCAGGACCGCAGGCCGCACGTGCCTCGATCGCCCTCCGGCGGCAGCGGGTCCTCCCAAAACGTCGGTATCTCGCGGGCCTTGCGCGCCGAGACCGGGAGGGCGCACCGCCAGCCAAGCGGTCGTCGCGCCGTGTCAGCCGCGGACCGCGCCCAGCGTCAACCCGCGGACGAGGAAGCGCTGCGTCCCCAGCGCCAGGAGCAGGGGCGGGCCGACGATCAGCACGAGGTGGCTGCCGACGTGCGCGAACGGGATGCCGTCCGGCTCCTCCATCAGCGCGACGGCGACGGTCGCGGTCGTCACGCGCGCGCCATGGTTCGTCAGCGCGAAGACGAACTCGTTCCAGCTCAGGGCGAAGGTCAGGACCGCGGCCCCGGCGACCATCGGCGCGACGAGGGGCGCGATCACCTGCCAGGTCGCGCGCGGCCAGGTCGCGCCGTCCAACTGCGCGGCGTCGATCAGGTCGGCGGGGACCTCGCGCACCGCGCTGTCGAGGAGCAGGATCGCCAGGGGGAGGGCCAGCATGACGTGGGCGAGGATCAGCCCGGCGTGGGTGTCCCGCAGGTGCGCCTCCTGAAGCAGGGAGGCGAACGGCGCGACCAGCGCCACCGACGGCACGGCCCGGGGCAGCACGAAGAGGCCGACCAGGACCGCGACCGGCAGCGGCCCGCGCCGGAAGCGCAGGAGCCCGACCGCGGCCAGCAGCCCGACCAGCACCGCGGCGAGCGCCGAGACGGCCGCGACGATGACGGTGCTCTTCCAGGCCGTGGCGATGCCGTCGACGTTCCACCGCTCGCGCCACTCCCAGCGCCAGTGCGCCGCCGTCGGCCGGAAGTCGACGTAGGGCAGCCAGACCATGGGCAGCCCGACGCTGTCCGGCTTGATCGACGTCATCGCCGCGACGTAGAGCGGGAAGAGCGTCCACGCCACCGCGGCGGCGACGGCGGCCCAGAGGAGCAGCTTCCGCAGTCCGGCGCCCCGGGTTCGCATCGCGCCCCCCCTTCCTCGTCGACCCGCCGGCATCGGCGGGCATCCCGCGGCGAAGTGTGCGTCACGGCCGGTCTGGACGCAGTCGGATGATCCGGCATTCCGCGACCGACCGCCAAGCGGGACGTTCATGCGACCGCTTCCGGCTCCGCGCGGAGTGACAAGACTGATGGCCGCAACGTCCGTCCTCTTCGTCTCCCCCTGACCCGGCGTGCCCGCCGCCGGGTCCGCGCTCGGTGCGCCGGGAGTCCCGGTCTCGGGCGGCTTGAGCCTCGACCGCGCTCGGCCGGTGGCGGGCGGATCCCTTGGCGGGGCTGGTCATTGTCTACTATGGCGTGTCGGAGGGCCGGAGTGCCTGGGACGAGGCCGCGCAACTCCGATTTTTACTCACGAGACGGGCTTTTGCATGC
>JBPCRG010000487.1:0-7424 GCA_050997095.1 Thermomicrobiales bacterium
GGGAGGCGACGCCGTGCGCCAGGACTCCTCTGACGATCGTCGCTGGGCGTCGTGCGACGTCTACCGGCGCGGTCCGATCACCCACGACCTGCGGCGGTCGCGCCCCGGCTATCCCTGGCTGCCGACCGTGACCGGCGAGCCTGGCTTCGCCTATCGGATCGGGGACCGCGGCCCGCGCCTCTGCTGGCGCTGCTTCGGCGTCCTGGCGAAGCGGAACGACGGCACGACCCCGCTGCGGTTCGAGGAGGTCCCGATCGGTTCGGCCGAGCGGTGCAGCCGGTGCGTCCGACCGTTCAGCGACGGATCCGCCCGGCGCGACCTCGGCCAGGACCAGGATGGGTCCTAGGATCGCGACGTTTGCAGGAGACGAACAAACGTTCGCACGACGGACCTAAGCCATTCCACGGCTCCGCGAACGTCCTGGGCTACTTCTCGTTCCCGCTCCGAACGTTCGGAGACGCGGCGGCCCGAACACCGCCCCGGCGTCGTCGCTACCGGCGGGACGCCAGTTCGGCGCGGGCGGCGGCGGCCGTCGGCACGTTGACGAGCGCCCGGTGGTCGAGTCCCGAAAATCAGGGAACTACTGGAAGCCGTCCTACACTACGGGAGAGATGTCGAGCGTCCAAAGGCCCTGGCATTGGATCGATATCGCGTATCTCCCGCCTTTGATTGAAGCGTTGGTTGAGCCCCTGAAGGGCCCTTCGCCAGCGAGCGGCAGCGAGACGAATTCGTTTCCCGCAACCGGCTTGAAATCAACGAAGAAGAACCCCAGGTCGCAGGTCGCGGCGAACTTATAAAGCCCTCCCGGTAGCTCGAAAGGATCGACGGCGGTTTGGCCGGAACCCGAGAGTGAGACAGTGCCGGGAACGTCGGTCGGCGCTGGGGCGGGAATCTGGGCCTGCAACGCGGCGACCTGTGTCTTCAGTTCGCTGACCCGCGCGGACGCTTTCTTCAAGCGATCCTTGTAAGTGGCCGACTGCGTCTGCAATGCGGTAATGGTTGCTTCGGCTCCCGCACCCGGCGTTCCGTCCGCGACGGCTCCGACGTGCGAGGGCCGGCCGGATAACAAAACGCCGACGAACAGAACGACTACACAGACACACAATGTGACTCGCTTCATGGCTTCCCCTGCTTCCTGTCGGCTGCCGCCCGGCCATCCAATGTCGCGATGATATCCGTTCGGTCCGGCGTCCGCTGGATGCGCCTTGCCAGTTCGCGAACGCGGCGGACGGGACTGTCGGCAGGGATGGGTCCTGAGCGCGCGAGGATGGCCGGAGACGAACAAACGTTCGCACGACGGGCCTAAACTGCTCCGTGAACGTCCTGGGCCGAATCCCGGCGCGTCAGCGAACGTTCGGAGACGCGGCGCGGGTGGTCAATCGGGCGGCTCCGGGGGTCGGAGTGTACTGCACGCCGCCGTCGCCGGGGAACGGCTTGCGGTGGTCGTGCAGCCCGGCGACGATCATCCAGGGGATGTCCCCGCCGAACGCCTCGCACCGGCTGTTGCCGCGGTAGTGCTCGCACGTCGCGCAGAGGACGTTGATGTCGTGGAGGACGTCGCCCAGCTCGCCGTTCGGGCCGGTGACGGTCTCCAGGTTGGGCTCCACGGGCACCTCGTCGCCGTCCCGGAGCATCCCGGCGGCGTCCAGCGCGTCGTAGAGCCCGTCCGGCATCGCGACGTCGGCGGGATTGCCGACCCAGGCCGCGACCAGGAGCCGACCCTGCTCCTGCGTCAGCGTCTCCGGCGCGCGGCCCGCGACGGGGTCGATCGACCAGAGGAACCCCAGGACGTCGGCGGGATAGGGCCAGACCTGATCCGGCGTCGTGTCGATGTCCAGGACCGGCATCAGGCCGCGCGCCTTCACGTCCCGCCATTCGATCACCATGGCGTCCCAGCGCGCCGAGTCGTCGGGCGTGCGGACGACCAGGGAGTCGGCCTTCGGTATGCCGCACGTGACCTCGATCCAAATGCGGCCGATGGGGCCGTCGTCGGACAACGCGAATCGGTCGTCCTCATCGGACGCAGCCTCGGCGTCCGTCCTGCCCGTGCTCATGGCGTGTCCTTTCCTGTCCGCGTCCGGGACGCCCAGGCCGACGCGGGCCAGCGCCCGCTCCAGCCGCTTCCGGTCATGGGCCGTTGGCCGCTGCGAGCGGTCGCGCTTCCGCGCGGGAGGCCGCTCCCCGCGTCCTCTGACATGCTAATCTGCCGCCAGCGCGGTCAGGTCGTCGGCGGACCATGCGATTGTGAGATTGGGTCTACTGGTTCCGTAGGTCTCCACCTATGAGGAGGTCGGGCACGGCACGTCGGCCGGACTGCCGGAAGGGGTCTCCGAGGTGATCGCGGTCGATATGGCGGCGGTGGGCGAGGGGCAGACGTCGGACGAGTTCGCGACCACGGTCTGCGTGAAGGACGCGACCGGCCCGTATGACCACGGGCTGAGCAACCGCTTGATCGGGCTGGCGACGGAACACGGGATCGACTGCCGGGTCGATCTGTACACCTACTACGGCTCCGACGTGAGTCAGGCGCTGCGGGCGGGGTACGACATCCTGGGAGCATTGGTCGGGCCGGGGGTCGATGCGTCGCACTCGTTCGAGCGCCTGCACCAGCGATCCCTCGAGGAGACGGCGCGGCTGCTGCTGGCGTACCTGCTCGCCGAATAACCGCGCGAACGTGCGGGCGGAACCGATTGGACGGGAGGACGGGGGAGATGGACGATCAGGAGCGAAAACCGCAGCCGGAGAGGCCGCATCCCGCCGGGAAGCTGCCGGTTCCGGACGGGGAGCAGGCGGACGAGCGGGCGGGATCCGACGAGCGACTGCCGACGCGCGACGAGATCCCCGCCTCCGACCCGAGTCCGGTCAGCGGTCTCCAGCACAATCTGGACGAGGGCGAACCCCGCACCGACAGCGCGACCACGATGCATTCCGTGGACGAGATCCCGTCGGAAGCGGAGTAGGCGAGACCGGAAGCGCGCCAGCCCTCCATTCATGGGAGGAAGCCGTTACCGCGGGCGCACCTCTTGGTGGTTCTTCGCCGAGGCGGGGATCTCTTCGGCGATCCGAAGTCCTTCAACGGCGTCGCCGAGGGAAGCGACGGTCGAGGCGGCGCCGGTCCGCACGCATTCGATGAAGTGGGCGTCCTCCTCCCGGAGGGCTCCGGCGACGTGCCCGAACACGACGGGCCAAAGTCCGCCCTCGGGATGTTTGACGACGTCGTCCGTCCAGATGCTGAGCGGGGAATCGAGCATCCGCAGCTGCGCGCTCTGCTCGGTGCCGACGATGGCCAACTCGGCGTCGATCGTGCCGTGCCACGTCTCGGTCAGGACATTCGCGGGGGCGCGTTCCGGCACGAGCCAGCTGGTCTCGATCAGCGCGACCGTTCCGTTCTCGAGCTGGAGGATCGCGACGCAGGCGTCCGGAAACGCGTGGCCGGTGATGTGGCGCTCGACCGCGTAGACGCTGCGGCATCGGCTCTGGCTGAACCAGAGGATGAGGTCGATGTCGTGGATGACCGTCTCGTAGACGGAATGGGCGCGGTCGCCGTAGACGTCGAACCACGCCTTCGAGCAGTTTCGCTTGACCCGGATCGTGACGAGATCGCCGAGCCGTCCCGCGGCGATCTCCGCCTTCAGCAGCGCGTGATGGACGTCGAAGCGGAGCACGAAGCCGAGCTGGACATGCACCGACGCGGTTTTGGCGGCGGCCGCCAACCGCTCTCCTTCGACGGCCGTGGTGGCCAGCGGCTTCTCGACGAAAAGCGGCAGGCCCTTCGCGATCGCCTTCGCGGTCATCTCGGCGTGCGTCTGCTCCGGAGTGACGAGAAAGAGACAGTCAAGCTGCTCGGTCGCCAGCATCTTGTCGAAATCGGTGTGCCGCCCGGCGACGCCGAACTGGTCCCCGACCGCCGTCAGCTCGTCGGCGAGGGGATCGCAGATCGCGACCATCTCCACGTCCGGCAACCGGCTCAAGACCGACGCGTGCAGCTTGCCGAACCGTCCGAGCCCGGCGAGACCGACCCTCACTCCGCCAGATCCGCGCATCGCCGCTCTTCCCCACGCTCCGTCGGCGCGCCGGCGCCGACCGTGTAACCGACCTGTCATCTTCAGACGGGCGATTCTACCGGATATCCATCGGAAAGGAGCGCGGACCCGACGGCGAATGCGCCTTTTCGGACCCGTGAGCGGAGTCCGCGCGGCCACTCTATACTTGCGCGTCGAAAACCGGACGCGGTCATCTGGATGGAGGCGATGCGAGACTATCTCCGATCCATCGGGCGGTTTCCGCGAAACCTCAAGCTGTTTTTCCTCTACAACATGCTCGGCACCGTCTCGTACGGCGTGACTCAGGTGGTCTTCAACCTCTATCTGCTCAAGCTCAATCTGCGCGAGGACGACATCGGCGCGTTCAGCGCCGTGCAGACGATCTTCATGGCCTGCTCCGGGTTGACGCTCGGGTTCCTCCTGAACCGGTACGGGTCGTGGCGCTGCACGTCGGCAGGATTCGCGCTGCTGGTGGCCGCGTCGATCTCCATCGCCTTCGCGGAGACGCGTCCCGCGCTTTTCGCGCTCTCGGCCGCCTATGGCGTGGGGCTGGCGTTTCTCTTCAACACGACGATGCCGTTCATTCTGGAGTGGTCCGAGGCACGGACACGCGCGCACGTCTCGGCGGTCTCGTTCTCGCTCATCTCCCTCTCCCTGACGATCGGCTCGCTGGTCGGCGGGCTGCTGCCCGATCTGCTCGGCTCCGCGGTCGGGGCGATCGAGCCGGAAAGTCTCGCCGCCTATCGGTGGACGCTGGTCGCCGGAGGGGTGATCACCGGCGCGGGATTGATTCCGCTGGGCTTGATGGCCGAGGCCCGGAGATGCAGAGCGGCGCCGGGCAGCGCCACGGTCACGGAGCCGACGACGTCGGCCGGTCGCCGTCAGGTCAGATCCGACATCGCGATGTTCGTGCTGATCGGCGGCGTGATGAGCCTGGGCGTGGGCATGGTTCTGCCCTTCTACAACGTCTTCCTGGTGTCGCTCGGGGCGAGCACGCATCAGATCGGGTACATCTTCGCCGCGGGAGGAGCGACCGCCGCCGTGATCGGGCTGGCCGCGCCCGCCTTCTCCCGCAGGGTCGGCTCGCTCCGCGCGGTGCCGCTGCTGCGGGTCCTGATCGCCCCGCTCTATCTGCTCCTCATCTTCTTTCCCGGCTACGGTCTTGGCATTCTGGCGCACATGGTCCGGCAGATCACGGTCAGCATGGCCTGGCCGATCGAGTCCACCTTCATCGGCGAGATTCTGCCCGCGCGCGCCCGGGCGACCGTGTTCGGACTGCGATCGTCGTCGTGGAACTTTGGATACTCCGCCGCGGCCTTCATCGGCGGGAAAATCATTGTCCGTACAGGGTATAATTGGTCGTTCGTGAGCATCGGGCTGTTCACCACGTTGTCGGCGGTGATCTATCTGGTCTATTACGGGAGACATCCGCTGGTCAGCGGCGGCGACGTTCCGTCCGCGCTGCCGCAACGCCGCATGGACCGTGCACGCCCAAACCCCCGGTCAGTCGCCGGAATCGGTGTCGAGCCTGAGCCCCAACCGTCGATCGTCGCCTAGCATCCTCCAAAGGTGGTCAGCAAACGCCATGCACGAGCGAAACGAAGACCCCGCCTTCCGGTTCTCCGGTGGAGCGCACGACGGCTCGGTCGATCTCCATGCCTCATTGTCACGCGGGGCGGCGTCGCGACGGGCGCTGTTGGCGGCGGCGGGGGCGGTGGCTGCGAGCGCGCTGCTGCCGCTTGGTGCCTTTGCGCAGGTCTCCTCGCCGGAGATCGCCAAACTGGTCGAGAAGACGATGGCGCGGATGACCTTGACGCAGAAGATCGCGCAGCTCTTCGTGATGGCGGCCGACAGCACCTCGATGACGCCATGGTTCGCGGAGAATCTGCGCACGATCCAACCCGGCGGGGTGATCTTTTTCGGGAAGAACATCGGCAGCACCGACGAGGTCGACCGATTCGTGAACGCGATCCACGAGACGGTGCATCCGCTGCCGCCGGTGATCTCGATCGATCAGGAGGGCGGGCCCGTCGTCCGCGTTCCCGGCGATCCGGCGCCGGGGGCCGTGGAGCTCGGGCAACTCTCGAATCCGGATGTCCGGACCATGGCCAAGGAGCGGGCGAAGTTCCTCGCGCAGTTCGGGTTCGACATCAATTTCGCCCCCGTCGCGGATGTCGCGTTCCGCCCGGACAGCGCGATGGCCAGCCGCAGCTTCGGCAGCGATCCGCGCCTGGTCGCCGACAAGGTGCAGGCGGTCGTGCGAGGATCGCGTTCCGGCCGGGTCGTCGGCGCCGCGAAGCACTTCCCGGGCCATGGCAGGACGTCGGTCGATTCGCATCAGGCGATCCCGGTGGTCGACATCAGCCGGAAAGACTGGCTGGCGAGCGACGCGCTGCCCTTCGCCTCGGCGATCAAGGCGGGCGTGGAGATGATCATGATGGGGCATCTCGCGTATACCCAGTGGGATACGCGGATGACCTCGTTGTCGCCGGTCGCGGTGAAGGCCCTGCGCAAGGACCTCGGATTTCGCGGCATTATCGTCACCGATGATCTCGGGATGGGTGCGCTGGCGGCGATGGACCCGTTCCAGATCCTCGATCAGGCCGCCGCGGCGGGGATCGACATGTTCCTCTACGCGTCGCCGCCCGCGCCATGGGCGGATCTGGTCGCCCATCTTCAGCACCGGGTGGAGTCGGGTCACTTGTCGGAGAAGCGGATCGACGCGAGCGTGCGCAGGATCGCGACACTGAAGTTCCGCCACTTCGAACTCGCGGAGCGCGCCAAGGGATGATCGAGAATTCGGCTGGACGCGATCGGCCGCGGATGCTGAGATCCGCTTCGTGGCTCGTTCCGTCCGTTCTCGCGTTCGTCCTGGCCGGTTGCGGATCAAGCGATAAGGCCGCGCCATCTCCGGTCGCCCCGGCGACGATGGCCGCGACCACGGCCCCGGCCACTGCGGGCGCCGCCACGCCACGGGCGTTGACGGCCGCGAATTCGCTCGTGGTCAGCGATGGGCTCTGCGTCGCGCTTGTTCCCGATGGCTGGGTGGACGACGGCGCGGGCCGGGGCTCCACGCTCGGCGGTGCGACATTCGCGCTGTTCGGCGGTCGTCTCGCCACCCCAGAGGATTGGACGCGCGCGGCCGACCTCGTGGTTGCGCAGGCGGGGGCGAGGAGCGGAGCGACCGTGCGGCGGACGGACGATCTGGTGTTGGTCACCTTCGCCGACAACCGGGGATTCGAGGCGCGGCGGCGATTCGCGGACCGCTATTGCGACATCGCGGTCAGCGGGTCGAAAGCGGTTCCCGCATCTGAGCGGGCATTCTGGACCGCGATCGTGGACAGCCTGACGCCGGCGCCGTAGCACGGCTCGTTCCGGGGG
>JBPCRG010000514.1:0-4015 GCA_050997095.1 Thermomicrobiales bacterium
GGTCCGGCCTCCCGTGCCGTGCGCCCGCGCCGTCGCCGAGTCGCTTTCACGGCGCCATGTTTTTCGTTCGCCGGGTTCGCCTGATCGGCGCTGCGTGGAATCCGTCTACGCCGACGCTGCCCTGCGATCCTGCTCGCGCAGCAGACGCAGCAGCATGTAGCCAAGAAAGAGCATGGAGCTGAGGTAGACGGCCGAGGTTGCGAGGGCGATGCCTGCGATGCCCATCAGCGACTTCAGCCACCAGTCGAGCACGACGTTGATCGCGGCGCTGATCGCGGCTCCGAACATGAGGATGCGGTTGGCCCGCATCGACGAGATCAGGCGGACGAAAAGGATCGTGACCGCGTAGAGCGGAATTTGGAGCAGGTTGTAGGCGTTGACGAGCGAGACCGTGTGGGTGTCCGCCGACGTGAAGGCTCCGCGCTCGAACATCAGCCGGATCATCGGTTCGGAGAGGAGCACGAGCACGATCGTGGCGGGGATGCTGACGGCGAGGATCAGCGCGGTGAACGTGCGCAGGGTGTGGCGGACGCCGACCCAGTCGTCGGCGCCGACCATCTTCGAGAAGTACGGCAGCACCGCGGTGCCGATCGCGGCGACGCCGACGCTCATCAGGGGCGAGATGATCTTGCTGCCGTAGTTCAGGGTGGCGACGCTGCCCTCGCCGAGCGTCGCGGCCATCGCCTGGTCGATGATCGGCGCGGTCAGGATCAGGAGGACCCCGGCGGCGGCGGGAAGATACTGCCCGACCACCTGCATGATCTCCGGGTCCCGCCCCAGCCATCGCGGGCGCAGACGGACGCCGCGGCGCGCGGCCAGCCGCGCCAAGACCGCGGCCTGCACGCAGATCCCGAGCAGCATCCCGATCGTCATCGCGTAGACGCCGCCGGTTCCCGTGCCGAAGAGCAGACCGGCCCCCGTCCCGATCGGGATCGCGATCTCGGTGGCCGCGGCGACGCCGAAGGCCTCGTGGGAGCTGAGGACCGAGATCAGGATCGTGGTCAGGCCGGTCAGCGGCACCATCGACAGCATGAGGAAGAAGAGGCGGTGGAGCAGGTCCTTGTTCGCCGCCGAGAACCCCGACGAGAGGAAGGGGAGCAGCGGCGGACCGACGACGGCGAGCACACCCGTCGCGACGGTCAGCAAGGCGATGCTGACCGCCAGCACCCCGGAGAAGAGCCGCTGGGCCGCCCCCTCCCCATCCTGCTGCATGGCCTTCACGTAGGCGGGGATGAACGCCGAGGCGACCGCGCTGGTCACGATGCTGACGAAGAAGTACGGCAGCACCAACGCGATGAAGAAGGCGTCGAGTTCGCCGCCCGCGCCGAAGACGGAGGCGGTCAGCAGATCCTTGGCGAGCGCGGCGGCCTTCACGCTGACGGTCGTGCCGCCGATGATCATGATCGCGCCGAAGATCCGCCGGTTTGGCGACCCCGAGATCAGCGACTGCCAACGCGCCTTCGCGGCCCCCGCCGCGCCCGCCGCGCTGCTCACCGGCCGCGCTCCGCCGGGAGCCGGAAACATGACGCTGGGCGCAGTCGCCGGTTCGGCGCGATGGTGGAGGCGGGCAGGTCGGGCACGATAGTCCTTCAAGGAACGACTGCCTCCGTCGTTCCGGATGCGTCGCGTTCGCGGAGGCGCGAGGTGCTTCGAGTATAGCCATCGCCGCTTCCCCGACCGCCCCGAAACCTCGTCGAGATGGCGATCCATGACGAAAATCCCACCTTTCCCCAAGGATGTCGCTGCCATACTTAGGGGGACGATAATCAGGCGAAGAGGTGGGCCGGGAGGATGGGAATGGGGAACGTGACGCGGCGGGCGAAGCGTTGGGCGGAACTCCTCGGCACCCGGCAGATCCCGTTGGGAGCCGCGATCGCGATCGGGCGTCATCGCCTCCATTCCGACTGGACATCCTTCGGGCTGCGCCGCGATCTGCGGAGGCCCTTTTCCGCGCCCCCGGCGGCGATCCCGCTGGTCATCCGGCCGCTTCGGGAAGAGGACACCGCGATACTCTTCGATGTCGGCGATTCCGCCCTGTCCCCGGACGAGCGTTCGGTGCGCGAAAACCGCCGGTCGATGGCGCGGCAGCAGATCATGACCGGTTACGTGGCGGCCGACGACGACGGCGAACCGTGCTTTGTCCAGTGGCTGCTCGACTCGCGGGAGACCGAGCGGATGCGAGGTTTCTTCGCGGACATCTTTCCCCGGCTCGCCAGCGATGAAGCGCTGCTGGAAGGCGCCTACACGCCGGAAGCGCACCGGGGCAAGCGGATCATGCCCCACGGCATGGCGAAAGTCGCGGAGCTGGGTGAAGGGCTCGGCGCACGCTGGGTGATCACGTTCGTCACCGACGACAACGTCGCATCGCTGAAAGGCTGCAAACGGGCAGGGTTCTCCCCGTATCTTCGCCGTGAGGAGCGCTGGCGCTGGTTCCAATGGACGTTGACGTTCACCCCGCTGCCCGAGGGCACCCCCTACCCCTTCGACGAGACGCCGTCGGGATGACACAAACGATGGACCGCGTCGTGAATCCGCACGCTGATCGGGGCACGGGGCTGCCCTGCGATGGGCCGGTGATGGTGAATGCACGCGACGGCGGCGTCAACGTCATCGGACGGATCGCGCCGGAGACCGTTCGTGGCTGCAACCGGCAGGGCAAATTCTATTCTCTCGGGATTGCGGCCCGTTGGAAAACGCTCCTGACGTCGCGCGTCCGCTATCTTCGCGGCGACACCATCTCCGGCGACGCCGTGGCCGGCCGGAAATTCCGCGCGATCCGCTTCCGCGCCCTGCCGGCCGCGCGCCGCTTCGTGCTCGCCGCTCAGAACGCGGGTCAACGCTCGCGGGAGCGGGCGGGCGGGCTCCGCAGCGAGAGAGGCTGTAGGGGCATCACGTCCGTACAAACCACGGGCACATTGACCGTTCGCCTGCTCCCCTCGACCGCACTGACCGCCGCCGCCGCGGCGTGGCAGGCGATCGAGGCGCGGAACGGACCGGTCGGGCTGGCGTGCTCGTGGGCGTGGACGGCCACCTGGGTGGACGCCTACGGCGACCTCGTGCCGCACTGGTTCGCGGTCGGGGACGGACCGGCGGGACCGCTCGGGGCGGCACTGGTCACCCAAGGCGTCGGCGCGCGCCGGGCCGGAATCGGCATCCGCACGCTGCATATCGGCACCGCGGGCGAGCCGGACGCCGACACGGTCGTCGTCGAATCGAACCGGCTGCTTAGCGCGGAACGCGACCGCGCCGGGTTTGCGGAGGCGCTGCACGCCGTGTTGCGGGACAGCGAGATCGCCTGGGACGAATGGGCCTTGGACGGTTTCGAGCCGGAGCACGTCGAGCCCTTCCTGAAGTTGGCGGGGAACTTCACCGTCCGCGCCGACGAGTGCCCGACCGTCGATCTCGCGCAGGCCCGGTCGGAGTCCCGCGCGGTGCTCAAGATCCTGGATCCGGGCGTGGCCAAGAAGATCGGGCGCAGCCGCCGCAAACTGGAACGCGACTTCGGGCCGTTGGCGATCGCCTGGGCGGACGACGCCGTCATCGCCGGCCAATGGCTGGACGAGATGATCCCGCTCCATGCCGCGCGCTGGGAGCGGGCGGGGCAGGCCGGCGCGTTCGCGAGTCCCCGGTTCAGCCGCTTCCACCGCGCCCTGATCGCGCGGCTCCTGCCGACGGGTCAGGTCTTCCTGCTCCGGGCCACGGCGGGCGAGACGCTGGTCGGCGTGCTCTACGGCTTCAACGACAACGGCTGCGCACTCTTCTATCAGTGGGGACTCGGGCAATTCGCCTCGGGCACGATCTCGCCAGGCTACGTCGCCGGGTCGATGGCGATGCAGGCGGCGCTCGACCGTGGATTCTCCGAGTGGAACTGGCTCGCGGGCGAGGCGGCGTACAAACGCGACCTCTCGACCGGCTCGCGGCCGTTGATCTGGGCCCGGGGGGGGGGGGGGGGCGAGATCCCCACCCCCCCCCCCCCCTCCCCCCGACTCGCCCCAGCAAAAAAGCGAGGGGAGAA
>JBPCRG010000203.1:0-2675 GCA_050997095.1 Thermomicrobiales bacterium
CGCGAATCGCCGGTGACGATCGTCGTTCCGGACACCGTCTCATCCTCCCTGCTCGCGCGGGTGCAAACGGCCGAGAACCTCGGCATCCCCGTGGTCCTTCGTCCCTCGGATGTCGCCGCGATCGGCCGGTTGTCGCCGCCGATGCAGGCCCGGGTGATGGCGCACGGCGTCCTGCTGGGCCTGCCGCACGATCCCGCGCTTTCGTTTCAGCAACCGGACATCCAGACCCGCATCGGCGGCAATTCGCTCTCCTCCTTCGTTCTGCACAACGAACCGGAGCGGGACGGCGTCACGATCACCGGCGAGCGGAGCGCCCGCTTCGGTCTGGAGATCGGCGTCTCCGGGGATCAGGTCACGCTCGAATCGACCGCCGCGATCGAGCGCGAAGCCCTCGCGATCCCCGCGTTTCTCGACGGCGTCTCCAGCGGCATGGTCGGGCATGCGCTAGAGATCGGGTGGGGCGCCGGGACCGGCCCGTCGGCGGAGACCGTTGCCGCGCTCTTCGACGTTTGGCTGCGCGCGCTGTGGCGGATCGAGACCGTGGACCTTCGCCTCGTCTTCGCCCCGCCGCAGGGCCGCTCCGCCGTCCTCACCGACATGAGGGCCCGGGCCGCCGAATTCAAACGCTATCGGGACGCGGTCCTCGCAGGCGATCCGGATCCGCTGGCGATGGCCGAGGGCACGGACGGATAGCCGGTTCGTCTATGATGTCCGCATCGACCCCCTGACCTCCTCCGCCCAAGACGGCCTCCGGTGAGAAGTGAGCGCGATGAATCCGACCCCGCTTGGCGAAACGGCGCAGACGCCCAAGGATCTTCCCTCGCACGAAAAGAATGCCCGTCTGCGGTTGAGGGCGGCGAAGGCGTGGATCTTCGACATGGACGGCGTGCTCTACCGGGGTTCCGAACCTCTCCCCGGCGTCTCCGACCTGCTCAACGCGCTGGACCTCCGCGAACGGCCCTACATGCTCGCGACCAACAACTCGATGTCGACCGCCGCCGAATATGTGACCAAACTCATGGCGATGGACATCGTCGTGCCCGAAGCGTCCATCCTCACCTCGGCGATGGCGACGCGGGACTATCTGCGGGAGACGTTCCCCCCGGATGCTGGCATCTTCGTGGTCGGCATGCCCGCCCTTCGCGCCCAGCTCTTCGACGGCTCGACGTTCCACACCGTCCAGTACGGCGAGGAGACGCCCGCCGCGGTCGTGGTCGGCCTCGACAAGGCGTTCACCTACGAGAAGCTCTCGATGGCCAACGAGGCGATCCGCGCCGGCGCGAAGTTCATCGCCACGAACACCGACGCCACGTTGCCCACCGAGCGCGGCCTCATCCCCGGCGCGGGCAGCATCGTCGCCGCGATCGCGACCGCGACCGGCGTCGCGCCGACGGTCATCGGGAAGCCGGAGCCGGTGATGCTTGATATCGCGCTGCACCGCATGGGCATCGCGCCAGAAGACGCGGTCATGATCGGCGACCGCCTCGACACCGACATCGCGGCCGGCCACCGCACCGGGATGCTGACCGTCCTCGTCCTGACCGGCGTCTCCCAGCGGGACGAGGTCGCGCTCTCGCCGATCCTGCCCGATCTTGTGATGACCGATCTCCACGCGGTCCTCGAAGCCCTCATCGTCGACACGCCGTAGAAGGAGGGCATCGCGTGGTTTTTGACGATGCGGTGATGCGTGTCCTCGATCGGCTCTACCGGGCCGACGCCGCCGAGCGCGACGCCGGACTGCCGTCCGCGCGACGGACCCGGAATCTCTCCGCCGAAAGCGGGCGGCTGCTCGCCATCCTTGCGGCCGCGATGGGCGCGACCTCCATTCTCGAGATAGGCTCCTCCAACGGCGTCTCCACCATCTGGCTGGCGACCGCGATGCGCGCGACCGGCGGCTTCGTGACCGGCACCGAGTTGATCGCAGAGCGCGCCGCCGAGGCCGACGCCAGCATCGCCGAGGCCGGTCTCGCCGCGTTCGCCAAGGTCGTTCCCGGCGATGCGCGCGCCACGATGGCGACGCTCGACGGCCCGTTCGACCTGATCTTCATCGACGCCGAAAAGGACGACTACGTCGCGCACGCAGACGCCGCCCTGCCCCTGCTCCGACCGTTCGGACTGATCGTCGCCGACAACGTGACGTCGCACGACCTCGGCGGCTACCAGCGCCTGATGCGGGGTCGCGACGACGTCGAATCGATCACATTGCCGTTCGAACGCGGATTCGAACTGACCCTCAAGACAGCGGGCTGAGCGTGCGTCCCGATCGCCGATCGAGCTCCTGGCTCCGTGATCCGGATAGCGGAAGGGGTGAAACATGCGGTTAACGCGGGACGTCGCGCTCGTCGGCGGCGGGAACTTCGGCTTCAACCTCTCCGCGCCGCTCGACTGCCACGTCTACCTGCTCGACGGCGGCGACGAACTCGCGCTGATCGACGCCGGGATCGGCGGACCGCACGGCGGGACCGAGACCATCCTGACCAACATCCGCGAGGACGGCCTCGACCCTGACCGCATCTCCACCCTCTTGCTGACCCACTACCACGCGGACCACGCGGGCGGCGCGGCAGACTTCCGCGAGCGGCTCGGGCTGCGCGTGCAGGGCTCGCCGCTGGCGGCCACGACCGTGACCGCCGGCGACGAGGAGGTGATCAGCCTGCCGTTCGCCAAGGCGTCCG
>JBPCRG010000032.1:0-2806 GCA_050997095.1 Thermomicrobiales bacterium
ACCGCCACCTATCGCAAGGTCACCGGCGGCTTTCGATCCAACTGGGGCAAGGATTTGTTTGCCGGGTTCCGCTCCATCGTCGGCACCGCCGCACGGCGCGGTATCGACGCCTATCAGGCCGTCCGGATGACCCTGTCAGGACAATCCGTACTCACACCGGGTTGAGCAGATACTAATCCTGTCTGGCAGCGTCTAATGGGGATTGTCGAGTGCGGTCTGTTGTGCAGGTGAGGCCTTGGGCACCGCGCCCTCTTGCTTCCGCAATGCCTCGATCCACTCGCTAAAGGAGAGAACTAAATGCCCTGGTTGCGGCTCTGGAACCTGTGGAACAGGCTCTGGCGCAGGCTTATTCCCATAGAGAATATCCAGGATCGCTTCCTCAAGGGCGGCCTCTTTCCGAGATTTGAACCACGGCTCCAATCCAACACTCGGGCGGGAGAAGGGCTTTGTAGGATCAGGCCATACAATTCGCCCGGGTGAACGAAAGATCAGCCGTGGGTCGTGTGGCGTCTGATCGTCCAGGGTCGGACGTATCCGGACGTATCTCTCGGCCGGGGTCTCCCTCCCCTCCCCGGACTCGGGAGATGTGGTCGGTGCTGTTGGCGTGGCACAACCAGGGAGGGAGGCATGGGCGGTGGATGAAGGAGGTGCCCCCGCCGATCGAGTGGGTGCTCCGGGGTGGGGGGAGATGCCCTTTTTATCATAAGACCGTCTGTCATCCCCCCTCAGAGCCTCGGCCAGGGCGTCCCGATGACGCTGGACCGTGCGGATCGCGACCCCGGCGGCGTGCGCGAGCACGGCGTTCGTCGGCATCTCCTTGGCCTGGGCTCCGCCCTCCGCCCGGAGGCCATAGACGGCGTCCAGGAGCTTCTCGAACGTCTCCTGCTTGCCGCCCTTCTTGTGGAACGCGCTGTACCGCCCGCCGATCGCCTGCGCCTGCGCCCGGCTCTTGCCCCGCGTCGCCTCCTGCAAGCATCCCCGGTTGGGTCGGGACGCGCCTCGGCGTGACCGGGCATGGTCCCACACCCAGCTCCACACGTACTCGGCGCGGCGCTCGATCCCTTTCTCCTCGTCCGAGACGTCGCAGCGCGCGGCGATCTCCTTGGCATAGGCCTCCACCGCCGTCGCGAAGCGGTCCATCCCGGCCTCGCCGTCGCCGAGATACGGCCCGACGATGGCCCAGGCGTAGCGCCGCAGCAGCTCGAAGTGCGCGTTCGATGGGACGGTCTGCCCATCCCGCAGCAGCACCTCGGTGCCGATCCGCTCGGCGGCGCGGCGGCGGAGCTCCTCGCGCGTCACGCTGAAGTCGGCATACGGCCGTAGGGTGGGCAGGTCGGGGTAACTCCGCGGCCCTTCGGCAGTGAGCTGGTAGGGAACCTCCACGCACACGACCCGGTCCCACCCCGGGCTCAGCGGGTTCTTGCCTCGACTCGCGTTGCTGTCCCCGCCAGGGTCGGCCCCGATCGGCAGCAGGAGCTTGGTCAGGCCTCGGCTGACCGCGTCGAACAAGGCCTTAGGTCCGGCCCGCCCCTTGCCGGTGCAGCAGACCGCGTCGGCGAGGAGGTAGTAGAGGTGCGGCCGGTGCACCTGCCCCTCGTCGTCGATCACGCCCACGATCAGATTCGGGAGCGGCGCCCCGCACGCCAGGATGTCGGCCTTCAACGCCGGGATCGAGGGGAACACCCGATCGACGTCCTTGCGGAACACGCCGCGCATGGTCTTGGACCACTCGACGTAGAGGTCGTCCAGCGCGAGGAGCTTGGAGTCCTGCGAGGATAGCTGCTCCTTGTTGCCGCCGCTGAACAGGCCGCGAGTGCCGCCGGGGAGACGGGTGACCATGAGGCGGAACAGCACGTGCGGGTCCGACGGGAAGCCTTCGACGGTGAAGCCCTCGCGCCAGCACTCGCGCAGAGGCCCGTCGAAGGCGAGCCTGCGCGCGGGGAACTCGCGGCGGTTCTCGCACCGCTCCCGCACCGCCTCCCTCTCCCGCTTACGCTCCTCGCGGATGGGCTCCATGAAGCGCAGCGCCTTCGCCCGCTGCTCGTCCGAGAGACGGTCCAGCCGCACGCGGGTCCTCTCCGCGCGGATGCTCGCCTCCTTCTGCGTCTCGGCCCTGGCGAGCCGCTGCCTGCGTTGGGCCCGCTCGTAGGCCGCCGGGAACTCGTCCCGCCACGGGCGGCGTGGCGTGTCGATGGATCGCAGCGACGATCGCACGGCGGCCGCTGCGTCCTCCTCGTGTCCTGCGCGCATCAACATACCTCTCGGCGATCGGCCGCTCCCCCGTGGCAGATATCCGCTCCGTGTTGGACCGTGGGAATCGGCGTGGCCCGGGGTGTAGGCGGCACGCGCCTTCTGGGCAACCAAACCGGGTCCGGTTTGGAAACCGTGGTTCCCTCTCTTTGACCAACGGCACCGTCTGGGAGAGACATCCCCTGATCGGGAACGCTCAGGACCACGGGCATCCCACAGACTGGGGCATCTCACAGGAGGACTTGGTGGACCACCTCGGCTCCTCCCGGCTCGTGGGCGACGCACGCCGCCGCGGCAAAGCCCTGCTCGTCCCCCTCGTCGCGTGACAGACGCGTGACCACCCCAGACGCCAATGGGAGCCGCCCGGGTTTTCCGCCAGGTGTGGCCGTGTCCTCGATCAGGTCCGCGCCTCGGCCTCCGCCATGAACGGGCATCGTCAAGTTGTACGGTCGAAGGCGCACCGATGCCCGCGGCTTGGGCCGAGCGCACTGAAGGTCACGCCCTGCGGGCAACGCCGGTCATCTCGGCCCAGGTCTGGAAGGCGTGGGTCCGGACG
>JBPCRG010000070.1:0-6310 GCA_050997095.1 Thermomicrobiales bacterium
CGGTGCCGTGGCTGGGGTCGACGACGACGGGCAGGTGGGAGAGGTCCTTGGCGTGGGGGACGGCGTTGAGGTCGAGGTTGAAGCGGAAGGCGGGGTCGAAGCCGCGGATCCCGCGCTCGCAGAGGACGACGTCGGGGTTGCCGTGGGCGAGGATGTATTCCGCCGCCATCAGCCATTCCTCGACGGTGGCGGAGAAGCCGCGCTTGAGCAGGACGGGCCTGCCCGCGGCGCCGACCCGGCGCAGGAGCGGGTAGTTCTGCATGTTGCGCGCGCCGACCTGGAGCATGTCGGCGTAGTGGGCGACGATCTCCACCTGATCGGGCTCCATCACCTCGGTCACGACCGGCAGGCCGGTGTGGTCGCGGGCGGCGGCGAGATGCTGGAGGCCGAGTTCCCCTAAACCTTGGAACGCGTAGGGGAGGTGCGCGGTTTGAAGGCGCCGCCGCTGGAGCACGTCGGCGCCGGCGGCCTTCACCGCGCGGGCGGCGGCGAGCAGCTCGTCGCGGCCTTCGACGACACAGGGGCCGGCCATCATCACCGGGCTGCCTCCCCCGATCTCGACGTCGCCGAGGCGGACGACCGTCTGCTGGCGACCCTCGATGCTGGCGAGCATGTACGGCTTGTGGCGGGAGAGGACCGCGGCGATGCCGGGGAGGGTGAGCGCGTCGCCGGGAAGCGCGCCGTCGATCACGATCACGTCGCCGTCGGGGTAGGTCAGCGATCTCGCGGAGAGGCCGAGGCCGGCGGCGGAGGCGTGCAGGTCGGGGAGCGTGCTCGACGGCGCGTGTCGGTGCAGGGTGACGATCATGGCGTCCTCAATTCTTGTCGCGGCTCTTTTCGACAACAAAAAACCGAGGCGTCTGCCTCGGTCCCCGGGGATGCTGGCTTTCGATTGGAACGTTCACCCCATACGCGCCACCCGCTCCGCCAGCATCGCCGGGGATCCGAAATACGCATAGGTAAACCAATGGCAGAGGGACGACGGTAAGTCCGCCGCACGCTGCCCATCTGATTCGCCAAGCGTTTTCGAGAACGCGTCACTCATGCGCGTCAACGTACCGGGAAGCGACGCCCGTGTCAAGCATTTTCGTTCTACACTCCGGTCAAGTCGCTGGAAGGTGCCCGGGAAAGTGATCGAACGACGATGGTGACGCCGCTCAACCTCACGGTGAGTCCGAAACTCGATGCGGCGCTGGGCGAGAGCGGGGTCGCCTGGGAGCGGGCGGCGGCGGCCGAGGGCGCGGCCCGCGCGACGGCGTGGCTCATCAGGCGTCTGGGCGGCGACGCGGACCGCGGGGGGATCGCCGGGCTGATGTCGGCGCTGCTCTCGGCGAACGACGAGGAGGGCGCGGTCTCGGCGCGGATCGAACTCGCCGAGCGGGTCGATGAGGAGGACGACGCGCTGGCCGACGCGCTCTGGGAGAGCGTGCTCGCGCACGGCATCGCGACCGACGACGGCGACCTGATCTTCGAGGCGGCGTCGCATCTGGCGGCGATCGCGGAGCGGCACGCCGACCCGCTCGCCGCCGCGGAGTATCTGCTCGAGTTCCTGAACTGGCGGCGTCTGGAGGACCACGCCAGCGATCCCGACGCGGTGCAGGCCGCGTTCGAGGAGGTGGTCACGCTGGCGGAGGAGGATGGCGAGCCGAAGAGCGGGGCGTTCTTCGGCGCCCGGCTGGTCGGCTTTTCGCATCTGGCCGACCAGGAGGACGAGCGGGCGACCGTGGGCGACTGGGAGAAGCTGCCGACGCCCTACACCAGCTGGGCATGACCTGTGCTTCAATTGCCGTGTCGGCTGCGGACGGCCTGTCCAGCACTTCGGTGATCCAGGGCGGTAGCATGTCGGGCCGCCGGGCAGCCGAAAGCGACGACGGGACGCACGGTGCTCCCCGACTCCTCTCGGCGCGATCACCTATCAAGGAGGGTTTCCATCATGGCCTTTGAACTTCCCCCGTTGCCGTACGGCTACGACGCGCTCGAGCCGCACATCGACACCAAGACGATGCAGATCCATCACGACAAGCATCATCAGGCGTACGTGACCAACGCGAACAACGCGATGGCCGGCAACGCCGCGCTCGAGGCGATGAGCGCCGAGGACCTGATCAAAAACCTGGACAAGGCGCCGGACGAAAAGCGGGCCGCCCTGCGCAACAACGCCGGCGGGCACGTCAACCACTCGATGTTCTGGGAGATCATGGGACCGGCCGGCGGACAGCCGGGCGGCTCGTTGGCGGCGGCGATCGAGCGCGACTTCGGCGGGCTCGACGCGATGAAGGATGCGGTCAACAAGGCCGGTGCGGGCCGCTTCGGCTCCGGCTGGGCCTGGGTCGTCGTGAACAACGGCAAGCTTTCCGTCCTCAGCACCCCGAATCAGGACAACCCGCTGATGGACGGCACCGGCACGCCGATCCTGGGCGTCGACGTCTGGGAGCATGCCTACTACCTGACGTACCAGAACCGGCGTCCGGACTACCTCGCCGCACGGTGGAACACCGTGAACTGGAGCGCCGTGGCCGACCGCTTCACGAAGGCCGGCGGCCAGTAGGCTCCGGAACATCCTCGGCGTTCTGAGATGATGACGGCGGGGGAGCGACGCTCCCCCGCCGTCATCGCGTCCGCGAGGGCACAGGGAACCGGGGGCAATCATGGGCACCGATTTCGATCTCGTGATCCGGGGTGGAACCGTCGTGACCGCGGCAGGCCGCGGGCTGGCCGACATCGGCGTGCGCGGGGAGGTCGTCGTCCAGATCGGCGGGGAGATGGCGAGCCGCCGCGAGATCGACGCGACCGGCAGGTTCGTGCTGCCGGGAGGGGTGGACGCGCACGTCCACCTGACGCAGGTGACGGAGCCCGACGGATCGCCGCAATGGTGCGACGACTTCGAGTCCGGCACGCGGGCGGCGGCCGCGGGCGGCGTGACCACGGTCGGCAACATGACGTTCCCCTGGACGGGGGAGACGCTGCGGCAGGCGGTCGCGCGCGACTCCTCCGACGCGGAGCGGCTGGCGCTGGTCGACGTCTTTCTGCATCCCGTGCTGACGGACCCGGAGAGTCAGCCGCTCGACGAGATTTCCGCGCTCGCGGCCGACGGGCACACCTCGCTCAAGTTCTTCATGAGCTTTGGCGGGTTCACGACGCAGCCGACGAAATATCTGGAGGCGATGCGGCTGGCCCGGGACAACGGCATGCTCACGGTCGTCCATTGCGAGGACGCCGCGATGCTCGACGACGCCGTGGCGACGCTGCTGCGCGACGGGGAGGGGGGCGTCGAGCACTATCCCCGATCCCGGCCTGTGGCGTCGGAGTCGGCGGCGACGAACCGGATTGTGGCCTTCGCCGAGGAGACGGGCGCGCCCACCTACGTCGTCCATCTCTCCTGCGCGGCCGCGCTCGACGAGGTGCGGCGGGGACGGGCGCGGGGCGTCCCCCTATGGGTGGAGACGCGGCCGCTCTATCTCCATCTGACCGAGGCGCTCTACGGCGATCCGGACGGGGCGAAGTACGTCGGGCAGCCGCCGTTGCGCAGCCAGACGGACCGCGAGGCGATCTGGCGCGGGATCGCCTCGGGCGAGATCGACACGCTCTGCACCGACCATGCCGCCTGGACGATGGCCGACAAGGTGACGCCGGAGATGGACGTGGCGACGGTCCGCCCCGGAGTGCCCGACCTCGACACGATGCTGCCGATGCTTTTTTCCGAAGGGGTCGGGACGGGACGCATCTCTTTGGAGCGATTCGTGGAAT
This sequence comes from Thermomicrobiales bacterium, assembly GCA_050997095.1. Taxonomy (GTDB): domain Bacteria; phylum Chloroflexota; class Chloroflexia; order Thermomicrobiales; family UBA6265; genus JBPCRG01. The sequence continues at coordinate 3,748 of JBPCRG010000070.1, forward strand.
TGACGTCGACCAACGCCGCCAAGCTCTTCGGACTCTACCCGCGCAAGGGCACGATCGCCCCCGGCGCGGACGCGGACCTCGTGATCTGGGACCCATCGATCAGCCGACCCGTCCGGGCGACCGCCATGTTCACAAACTCGGACTATTCGCCGTACGAGGGATGGGAGGTCACCGGCTGGCCGGTGACGACGATCAGCCGCGGCGAGGTGGTCTTCGACGACGGCCGCATCTTGAGCGAGCCGGGGCGCGGCAAGGTGCTGCGGCGGACGGTGACGCGGGGGTTGTAGGGGATCGGCGGACGGTTGGGGGTGTCCATCGTCATTTGACGTGACGGCGACATTGTTCGTTCGTCCGAATGACTATCAAGGGGGTCATCCTGAGGCACGAAGGATCTCGTCGACATCGTCTCGACTAGGTCGTATGGAGATGGTCAACGCACCTAGGCGGTCGCGCGTGCCCTCCTGCGCGGGATTGAAAACCCCGCGCTCAGTCATGATAAGTCGGTTGAAACCGACTTTTGCCGATCGTCGTGGATCATGTCCTTGCGACTGTCGTGATTTTGAAGACAAGCTGTAGCCGGGGCGGATGGGCGAGAGGTTGGTGCATTCGGGCGACGTCATCGGCTGGCGCGTTTCCAGCGGGAGCGTTGCTGGGAGGCGGGTTGGGCGGAGCGTTCGGGGGGGACGTGGGCGGACTCGATGATCGGCTGGAGGACGGTGACGAGGGCGGCGAGGCGCTCAGCGGCTTCGTCTGCGGCGGCGCGGTCGAGCTTGGTGACGGGGCGGTGCTCGTAGAGGCGGCCCCAGGAGACCGTCCAGCGCTCCAGCTCGATGCTCCAGCCGAGGTCGTGCTTGATCTCGACCAGGCTGCGGTCGATCAGGGCCAGATAGGCGGCGGTGCTGAGCGGGCCGTCCTCGAAATGGAGGGCGATCTCGAGCCGGGCCCGCTCGACATCGATCCCGACCTCGTAGTGGACGCGCTCGTTGGCGAAGGAGATCTTGAGCAGCTGGAAGCCGGGTTTGGCGTGGAACGTCCGCAGGTCGGCGGGCAGCCCGCGCCGCAGCCGATCGACGACGCGATCGCAGAACGCCGCCCGGGTCGCGACGCTGAAGCTGACCCGCGTGGTCGAGCCGTCATCCGGCGTCCCGGCGTATGGGTGTTCCGAGCCGGTGGATTCCGCGCTCACTTGCCGGTTCCTTATGGTCGACGTGGACGGACGGGCAACGTCCGGGAAGCGTACGCGATTTGGGGGGCGTTGTCGGGATGACCGATGGGGGATGGCAAGACCGGCTCGATCCTGTAGTATCCGCCCCATCTGCAGCGTGGCGGGTGAGGCTTGCGCGACGACACCGGGGAATCGACCCGCCGTAAAGTGAACCCGGGTGGCTCGAGACCACGTAGACACCAATGACGGCATTTCCCGTCGACCATCGTTGGAGCATCAACAATGCAGCAGTCGCCGCCTCTCGGGTTTTGGGATCGATGTGCCAACGTTTTCCTGCGGCTCGCCGGGCGCGAGCTGCGCAAGGCCCTCGTCTACGCGCGGATCCGCCGCGAGCGAGAAGAGCCGCGGCTTCCTCCGTGCCGGTGATCGTCGGAGACAAGCACCCCTTCTGAACGTCATCGCGATTTGACAGGAACGACCCATGACCGCCGAACCGTCGGCATGGGTCGTTGCCGTGCTCGTGACGCGATCCCCACCTTGGTTGTAACATTGGCGGAATAGGCGATTTCCCGGCGAGAATGGCCGGTCCCGCGGCGGCGCCGCACCGGTGGATCGGCGGCAGACTCGACGCGACGTGCTTGTCCGAGTCCTTCGACGCGTGTGCGCCGCATGGTCGGTCGCTGCTGCTCGCCCGCGCCTGGCCTGTCGGGATCTGGGCGACACGAATAAGCCGATCGGCTTCGGAGGCACAGCGCATCGATGGAAGGTTCCGAATCGAGCCCAGCGCGGATCATTTTGGGAACGCCGATGGAGACGGCCGAGCATGAGAGCCGTGTCGCCCTGATCCCCGACGCGGCGAAGAAATACGTCGCCGCGGGGCATACGGTGCTCGTGCAGGCCGGGGCGGGCGACTCGGCCTTCCACGCCGACGCGGCGTATGCGGCCGCGGGCGCGTCGATCGTCCCGGACGCCGCCAGCCTCTACGGCCGGGCGGATCTCGTGCTGAAGGTGGCGAAACCCACGGCGCAGGAGATCGGCATGATGCGGCCCGGCTCGGCGCTCGTCGCGTTCCTCTCGCCGATGTCGAACCCCGAACTGGTCAAGCAACTGCAAGACCGGCAGATCACCAGCTTCAGCATGGACGCGATTCCGCGCACGACCCGGGCGCAGTACATGGACGCGCTGTCGTCGATGGCGACGGTGGCGGGATACAAGGCGGTCCTGCTCGCGGCCGACCATCTCTCGAAGTTCATGCCGCTGCTGACCACCGCCGCCGGGAACATCCCGCCGGCGAAGGTGCTGGTGATCGGCGCCGGCGTCGCGGGTCTGCAGGCGATCGCGACCGCCCGGCGGCTCGGCGCGGTCGTCGAGTCGTACGACACGCGGCCGGTGGTGAAG
>JBPCRG010000175.1:0-3682 GCA_050997095.1 Thermomicrobiales bacterium
TCGGGCGCGGGGACGTCGCCGATCGCGGCGATCGGAGAGAGGTTGCGGCAGGAGCGCCTGAGGGAAGCGGCAATCGGCGCAAAACCGCCTAGAATTCAGTCGGCGCGGGGTCGCGCGGGGAGGGACAGGTCGACGATGGCACAGCTCACGGTTTCGATGAGGCGGGCTTGGAGGTGGGCGGACTCGCGATTCCAGTGGGGGGCGTTGCTGTGGGCGGCGCTGCTGGTCGGCGCCGCGATCGCGACCGGGGGAGCGATCAGCCAAGGGCTGAATGGCGCGGGCGGTCTGCTTTGGCTCGCGGCCGCGGCGTCGGTCGTGGCGGCTTCGCTGCGCAAGCCGGGGGCGCTCGTCCGGCTCCCGCTCGCGTTCGGTCTGACCCTCGGGCTGGTGCTTTTGGTGCGGCCGTCCGACATCTTATGGGCGACCGTCGGGTTCGGGCTGGCCGGGGCGTCCCTTCAGCTGCTGGCGGGAGGCCGGTCCGCCGAATGGGCGCTGGTGGTGCCCGCGCTGTGGCTGCCGACGCATCTGCTGGTGGCGATCACGCGGGTGGTGGAGCGCTCGGTCCGCGGCCTTCCGGCGCATGTGCGGACGAGTCCGCCGCCGACCGCGGCGCTGGTGCCGTTCGCGATGGTGGCCGCGGCGTTGATCTGGTCGGCACTGGTGATGCATTGGCAGGAGAAACGAAAATCAATTGGAAGTGCACCGGTCGGGCGGAAGAATGCCCGGTCGCGCCGAGACTGAGAGGGGTGCCCTACGGGGATCGAACCCGCGACCTCCGGTTCCACAGACCGGCGCTCTGCCGATTGAGCTAAGGGCACCATAACGAAGGGTGCGGGGGGGGAGTAAGCCGAGTTCTGTTCTAGATGATCATCTCTCTCGATCCGCGGACGGACCGGCCGCTCCTCGCGGACGACGGCTGCTCTCGACTTCCGGCCTGGGCGAGCCACCTCGTGACGGCCGATTCGGAGATTGCTGCAGGGAGGATTGCCCTTTTCAGCCGAACCGGCCGTTACCGACGCGATTCGGAATGGTTTCTGTTGCTCTCGCCCGGCGAACCGGACGCCAATCTGGACTGTCGACGCCTCTCTGCGCCTCCCCGGCTTTCACCGGGCACCCTTGCTCTGCGCAGCTCGGACTTTCCTCTGGCCGAAGCCAGCGACCATCCTTCCCCCCACACCCTCGGTTATCAATGTGCGATGTCGCCGTCCGCGACCGTTTCGGTTCGATCCTCCGAAGCTCGCGCGACGGAGAAACGACAGGGGCAGGTGCCGAAGGGGAGATTCGAACTCCCACGAGTTGCCTCACTACGCCCTGAACGTAGCGCGTCTGCCGTTCCGCCACTTCGGCCTTTGAGCTTGCGACTCTGGAGCCGACCTCGGGACTCGAACCCGAGACCTGCTGTTTACGAAACAGCTGCTCTACCAACTGAGCTAGGTCGGCGTCGCGGTTTTCGCCAATTCCAGCGGCTGGGAACTATAGCACGCTCCATTTTGCTTCCGCAACGGCGGGAGGGGGGAAAAGCGTTGGCGTCGTGGAGTTTTCGACGCGATGACGGGCGCGACGCGGCAGAGTCGCAAGCGCCCAGAGGGCGGCAAGGGCTATGGTATGTTTGCCGCGATTCAGGAATGAATTCGGGACGACGGGTGGACTTGGCTCCGTCGTTCCGGATCAAACGGACCGAGGATTTCGGTGTCGAGACCTTCCAACCGCGAACCGCGACGCCCGCCGATCGCGCGTCGCCTCCGCCGGATCTCGCGGGCGCAGTCGATCTTCTCGATCCTGGCGATTCTGGTCGTTTGCGCGTTGGTCGGAACCGCGGTCGGGTCGCCGCTCCTTGACGCGTTGACCAATCAGAACGAGTCCAACCCGATCGATGTCACCGATAAGACCGACGATGTCCTGACGCAACTGCAGAAAGCCGCGAACGACAATCCGAAGGACTCCGCGGCCTTGGCGAATCTGGGAAACTACCTGGCGAACACCGGCAGGATCGAGGAGGCGATCGGCTGGTATGAGAAGGCGCTGACGCTGACTCCCGCCGACACCGCGCTGCGGCTGGACTTCGCGAGATCGCTGGCCAACGGAGAGAAGCGCGAGGACGCCGAAATCCAGTTCATGAAGGTCTTGGCGGCGGAGCCGAACAACGCGCAAGGCCGCCTCTCCCTCGGCGAGCTCTACGCGCGCTGGATCCCCCCGCGGAGAGCGCAGGCGATGACCGAGTTTCAGGCGGTGATCTCGCTCGATCCCACGAGCTACCTGGCGGAGCGGGCAAAACAGGAATTGGGCTCCCTCGGCGCCGCGACTCCCGCCGCGGCAACTCCATCGGCGACGGCGCCGTCCACTCCGGAGGCTTGAACGTGACCGTGAACAGCAGCAGTCAACCAATCAGTGCGGAGCTCCTGGAGATCCTTGTCTGTCCGATCGACAAGCAGCCGGTGCGGGTCGAGGGAGACCATCTCGTCTGCTCGCAGTGCGGCCGGGTCTTCACGATCGTGGACGGCATCCCGAACATGCTGGTCGAGGATGGCCAATAGCGAACAGGTGTTCGCACGGAGCCGTATACTGAGCGCATGACCGAATCGCGGGTGATCTCGACCAAGACCGGAGACGCTGAGCGCAAGCGCGTCGTATCGCCAAAGGCGAAGGGCGAGGACGTGCTCGCCGACCGAAGCCTGCGGCCGCGGCGGCTGGCGGAGTACATCGGTCAGGACCGCGTGAAGGCGACGCTGTCGATCTTCATTGAAGCGACCCAGAAGCGGGGGGAAACTCTCGACCACATGCGCCTCTACGGCCCGCCGGGGCTCGGGAAGACGACGCTGGCGGCGATCATCGCGGCGGAGATGTCGGTCAGCCTGCGGGTCACCTCGGGCCCGGCGATCGAGCGGGCGGGCGACCTCGTCTCGATCTTGACGAATCTGAAGACGGGCGACGTCCTCTTCATCGACGAGATCCACCGGTTGAACCGCGTCGTCGAGGAAGTGCTCTATCCCGCGATGGAGGACTTCGCGGTCGACATCGTGATCGGCAAGGGTCCGGCCGCGCGGACGATGCGGATCAACCTGCCGAAGTTCACGCTGGTCGGCGCGACCACGCGGCTGGCGCTGCTGACCGGACCACTCCGAGACCGCTTCGGCGCGGTGCTGCGGCTCGATTTCTACGAGCTGCCCGCGATGGAGGAGATCATCCGGCGGTCCGCCCACATCCTGCAATCGCCGATCGATGAGGAGGGCGTGACCGCGATCGCGCTTCGGGCGCGGGGCACGCCGCGGGTCGCCAACCGCTTGCTGAAGCGGGTGCGGGACTACGCGCAGGTCCGCGGCGAGGGCGAGATCACCAGCGAGATCGCCGCGGCGGCGCTGACGATGCTCGATGTCGACGAACTCGGACTCGACGACATCGATCGGCGGATCCTGCGCACGATCATCGAGAAGTTCGACGGCGGGCCGGTGGGTGTGGACACGCTCGCGGCCGCGACGACGGAAGAGACCGACACGATCATGGACGTCTACGAACCGTATCTGATCCAACTCGGCTTCCTGCAGCGCACGCCGCGCGGTCGGATCGCGACGCGCAGGGCCTATGCGCATCTCGGGATCACGCCGCCCGCGATGCCGACCGAGCAGCAGCAGCAGCGTCCGTTGTGCGACGAGTCGTGAGCCAGTCGGTCGATCGCTCGCTCCGA
>JBPCRG010000184.1:0-3942 GCA_050997095.1 Thermomicrobiales bacterium
CTGCCGCACATCCCGACATCGACTGCGCGACCGGCCACGGTGACGCTCGAGTCCGGCTTCGCCGTCGCGTCCGCGCAGGCGGCCCGCTGGGACGCGGACGCGGCCTTGGCGGCGGTGACGGCGTACATCTACTGGCCGACCTCGCCCGTGGCCTCGACGGCGACCGCGGTCCCCGGCGACGGCTGGATGGTCTACGTCTTCGCGGCGGGCCGGCGGGCGCTCTCGATCTATGTCAATCGAAACACCGGAAACGTGGTGACGCAGAGCGTGGCCGTCTGGCAGGAGGGGTTGGCGCGCCGCGTCGATCTCGCGGCCTACGCCGTCGGCTCCGACATCGCGGTCCAGATCGCCGAGATCGTGATGGGCAACGCCTACCGCGCCGGATGCCCGACGCATCGATACCTGACACAGGTGACCGCGTCCTTGGGCACGACCGGGGACGGAGCGCCGGGGGCGCAATGGGTCGTGACCTACGCCGATCTCCGCACGCTGGACCGAACGGATCTCCTCCTGAGGGTCGATGCGGTGCGGGGATCGGTGGTCGCCTCCGACGATGGGTCGGGCCCCTGCGCGCCTTGACCCCGGCTCACCAGTCGTCGTCGGGCAGGATGCGGCCGATCAGCGCCTGAAGCTGCTCGTCGGAGAAGTAATGGATCGTGACCGCGCCACCTTGGCCCGTCGGTTCCCGACGAAGCGAGACTTTGGTCGCGAGGCCGCGCTGCAGGCGCTCCTCCAGATGCTGGTCCGATTTGGTCCTGGCGCCCGCTCCGGCGCGGACCGGCGCGCCGTCCGCCGACTCCGCGACCCAGCGGCGGACCGCCTCCTCGGTCTGGCGCACCGTCCAACCGCGCTCGACGGTCGTTCGCGCGAGCGCGACTTGGTCGATCGCGGTGGAAAGACCGAGGAGCGCCCGAGCATGCCCCTCGGTGAGTCGACCCTCCGGGAGCATCGCCTGGATCTCGGCGGGCGCCCCGAGCAGGCGGAGCGTGTTCGTGACGGTGACGCGGGAGCGGCCCACCCGCTCCGCCACGCTCGCCTGGGTCAGGCCGAAGTCGTCGATCAGCTGGCGGTACGCGGCCGCCTCCTCCAGCGCCGACAGATCGGCGCGGACCACGTTCTCGACGAGCGCGATCTCCAGCATCGCCTGCGAGGCGGCATCCTTGACCACGACCGGGACGGTTGCGAGCCCCGCCCGCTGCGACGCCCGCCACCGCCGCTCGCCCGCGATCAGGATGTACTGCGCGGGCTCGGGCGCAAGCGTCACGATCAGCGGCTGGATCACCCCGTGGATCCGGATCGACGCGGCGAGCGCCTCGAGTTTCTCGGGATCCATGAGCGCGCGCGGCTGGTAAGGGTTTGGCCGGATCGACCCGATCTCGACATCGAGGGTCGCGCCGGGGAGCGCCGCCGCGTCGCTCGACGGAATCAGCGACTCGAGCCCCCGGCCAAGCGCGCCTCGCCGCGTCGGCGGCCGCGTCATCGCAGGCTTAACGGTCGCGCTGCCCGCAGGACCATCGACGGAAGGTTCATCCACGTTCGATTCCTCCGGCCGCATACGCGCGGCGTCCGACCCCTGAGTCTAGCATCGGAGGGCGGAGCATCCCGGCTACGCTCCGCGCCGTCGTCGGAACCGGGGCCGGATATGCCCCGACGTATACTTGCGCCCGGTTCGCCCGAGCGGGGGCGGCGCGGTTTCTGGGTCGCCGTCGGGCGCATGAATGGCGGTTCGGATTTTGGGATTCGTCCTCGTTGCGTTCCTCCTGTTCGTGAGCGTGGCCTACGGTCTGTCGTATTGGACGTTCCGGGCGGAGACGGACCGTTCCGCGTTCGTCGGCCTCTATCTGATCTACGGATTTCCGGGAGTCCTGCTGACCGTCGCCGGGGTCGCGCTGGCCGTCTACGGGCGGGACAACGGCCTCGCGTTTCTCGGGATCGGTTTGGGACTGACCCTTCCCCTGATCAAGCCGTTCCGTTGTCTCGCCGCGCGCGTCACCCCGATCGATCCCGGATCGCCGGTGGACATGTCGGGGCTTTGCCTCGTTCTCGCGGTCGTCTTCTTCCTCGCGGTGACGACGATCCTCCAACCCGATCCGACCACCACGACGCAGAGCGTGAGCAATTCGTATTTGATCCTTCAGGTCGCCGCGTTCGTCGCACTCGCGTACACGATTGTGGGAACCGGCTTCCGACGCACGTTCGCCGGAGCGACCGCACGCCTCGGGTTGGCGCGACCGTCCGCGCGGACCGTCGCGATCGGGGTCGGGTTCGTGCTGCTGGCCTTCGTCGTCAGCGCGGTCGCTTCCGGCTTGACGGCGATCGCCCAGCCGCAGATCTCGGACGAGATCCAGCGCGGCCTGAAGGACATGACCTCCGATGTCCAAAATCCCGTAGGCGCGGTGGTCCTCGGCCTGAGCGCGGGCATCGGCGAGGAACTGCTCTTCCGCGGCGCGCTGCAGCCCCGGCTCGGCATCGTCCTGACCGCGACGTTTTTCGCGCTGCTCCACACCCAATACGGCTTCTCGTTCGTCACGCTCGGGATCTTCGGCATCGGCGTCCTGCTCGGGATCGAGCGGAAGCGATTCGGCACGACGACGTCGATCACGACCCACGCTATCTTCAACACTATCGCCGTCCTGATCCAGACCTACAGATAGCCGAGGTCCGCCCGATCGCCGACGTTGGAGGAGCGCGATGGAACTGCTCGAAATCCGCGATCTCGACGGGGGGAACATGTTTCTTCCCGTGCCCGCGGTCAAACTCGAATTCGGGGCTGTGGGCGCGGGCGACGCATCGGCCGTGGCCGAGCGTCTCGCCGCCGCGTTCGCCCTGCGCGCCGCTTCAGGCGGCGATCCACTGCAGTCGCTCGGCGCGATGCTGATCGCGGCCGTCGAGGACTTCTGCGCGCGATGCGGCCTCCCCGCACCGCGCACGCTCTGGACCGCGATGGACACACCCGGAGCGCATGCGTTGGCGTTCTCGTGGACGCGCCGCGCCTTCGTGCTGCGGCTGGCGGAAGGGCTGGCGAGAACCGCGCTGGTCGGCGGGGGGGACGTCGCCGAGATGGAGGCCGAGTTGCGCCGCTGTCTGGCCGACGACGACCCCGACGACCGGCCGCTCTGGATCACGGACGACCGGCGGCGGGCCAGGATCGTCGCGGTCACGGGCACGAACGGGAAGACGACGACGACCCGGCTCATCTCCCACATCCTGCGCGAGGCCGGCCACCACGTCGGGTGGTCGTCATCGTCCGGCGTCTACATCGACGGCGAAGAGGTGATCGCCGGCGACTACTCCGGACCGTCCGGGGCGCGCCGCGTGCTTCAGGATGGCCGAGTCGAGATCGCCGTGCTGGAGACCGCCCGCGGCGGGATCCTGCTCCGCGGGCTCGCCTACGAGAGCAACGACGTCTCGGTCTTCACGAACATCAGCGCAGACCATCTCGATCTGCAGGGTGTCCGGACCGTCGAGACGCTGGCTCGGGTCAAGGCGACCGTGGTCGCGGTCACGCGGGAGGAGGGCTGGACGGTCCTGAACGCCGACGACGACCACGTGTTGGCGGCCACGGCCTCGGCGAAGGCGCGTCGCCTGCTCTTCTCGATCCGCGACGACAACCCGCTTGTCATCGCCCATGCGGAGGCCGGACATTCCGTCGCCTTCGTCGAATCGGGGGCCTTCGTCGCGATGCATGCCGGCGAGCGGCATGAGCTGCTGCCGGTGGCCGACGCGCCCGTGACCATGGGCGGCAGGGCGGGCCACATGACGGAGAACGCGCTCGCGGCGATCGGGGCGACGCTCGCCCTCGGCCTCACCCCGGAGCAGATCCGGCATGGTCTGCGGACATTCCGCAACTCGACGGGCCAGAACTCGGGTCGCCTCAATCTCTTCGAGGTCAACGGCGCGAAGGTCGTCGTCGATTTCGCGCACAACGAGGCGGGGCTGGCG
>JBPCRG010000239.1:0-2646 GCA_050997095.1 Thermomicrobiales bacterium
TGAGGCTCGCGATGCCGGTCATCGTCGCCCGCGCGGTCAGGACCACCCCCGCCGCCTCGGCCGCTGGCAGGTGGACGACCAGCGGGTTGGCGAGCGCGCCGACCGGGCAGCCGGCGTCGCACCAGCCGTCGTAGACGCACGGCGGGCGGCCCTTGTAGGCGGTCGAGTTGATCGCGACGGGGGTGGGGGCGGTGCGCACGCCGATCTTCTCGAAGCCGCGGGCGATCGCCTTGCCCTGCCCCATCTGCGTCAACGGCGGCATCGGATACGGGTCTCCCTCGGGCCGCCAGATTTCCGCCTTGGCGTCGCCGGAGATCCCGACCTCCTCCTGGATGCGGTCGTAGAAGGGGCGCAGGTCGCCATAGGTGAGGGGCCAGTCGTTGCCGACGCCGAAGCGGCTCTTGACCTGGAAGTCCTCCTCGTGCAGGCGGAGCCAGACGGCGTAGTGGTGGGAGGCGGAGCCGCCGCCGCCCCAACCGGAGTTGAACGCGGCCCCGACCGCGCCGCCGCCTTCCGTCGGCGCGCCGTTCCAGCGCCAGCGCCGCGACCAGATCTGCGAGCTGACCATGTCCTTGGTTCCGATGTCGGGTCCGGCTTCGAGGATCACGACCTTTTTGCCCGCAGTCGCGAGTTTGGCGGCGAGGAGGCAGCCGGAGGCGCCCGCGCCGACGATCAGGAGGTCGACCTTCTGGGTTGAGACCGGAGTCGCCTGGGGGGTCTGGAGATGGGCGGTCATCGTCATCACGGTCACCATTTCTGCGGGGGCGCGATGTGCGCCTCATACTCGAGACCCAGCCGCGCGAATCCTTCTTCCGTGCCGTAGACCACGTCGACCGCGTCCATCCGGACCACGAAATAGACGAGGGAGGGGGGAGGACCGCTCCAGCCGTCGGGTTTGCCGCCGGCGAGGTCTCCGACGACGGCCGCCTGCACGTCCGGGGTCAATGCCGTGAAGGCCGACCGGTGTTTCGCCTGGCTGTAGGCGTCGAGCGCGGCCAGGCTGCCCTTGTAGAAGTCGGTCGGCGGGATCGGGACGTCGAGATAGCGGTAGATCAGGAACGGGATCGCTTTGGCGAGCTGGGCGTCGACGTAGTGGGAGATGCCCGCCTTCGCGGCTCCCGGCAGCAGGACGTCGCCAAGGGCGTCAAGGGTCGTCGCCTCCGCCGGGCTCAGGACGGCGAGGGGCGCGTCCTGCGCCTTCGCCTGCGTCGGCGAGAGCAGCCCGAATGGCGTCGGAATCCGGAGCGCGGCGGCAGTCGCGCCCATCGCCGTCAGCAATTGCCGCCGGTTGAGGTCGAGCCGGACATGGTCCGTTCGTTCTTCGATCATGCGTCACCTCCCGTGTGCCCGTCGCGGGCGCCGGACGCGCCCCGCCTCCCGGTACGGTCGCACACAACGCGTCCCCGCGCGACCGGAGAGCGGCGAACGTCGCGGCGCGTGTCTGCCGCTGCGAAGGCGCCCCAAGGAGGGGAGGCGTCCCTTTGATCGAATCGCTCCCATCGCCACCTCGATAGTTCGAGAACGCCACATATGGCATATGGTAGGATTTCATCATGAATAAAACGACGGTGTACTTGACCGACGAGATGCAGTTTGCCTTGGGCGAGATCGCGCGGCGGTCCCGGCGCTCGAAGGCCGAGGTGATCCGCGAGGCGGTGGCGGCGCTGATCGCGGGGCAGAAGCGTCCACGCCCGAAGTCGATCGGGATGATCGAGGACGACGACGTCCAATCGACAAACGTCAAGGACTGGTTGAAAACCAACTGGTCGCCCGAATGATCACGCTCGACGCGTCGGCGCTGCTGGCTCTGCTCAATCGCAAAGACGTCAATCATGACCGGGCGGTGCACGTTCTGGATGATCGGCCCGGGCCATACCTCGTGCCCATGGCGATCCTGGCCGAGGTGGCGCACCTGATCGAGACGCGCCACGGAAGCCGGATGATGGGGGTGCTCCTCGACGACCTCGGCGAGGGCACGTTCTCTCCCGAGTGCGGCGAAGAGGATTTCCCGAGGATTCGGTCGCTCACCGAGCGCTATTCCGATTTGCCGCTCGGATTCGCCGACGGGGCCGTCATCGCCTGCGCGGAGCGGCGGGGCGGAGCCGTCTTCACCTTCGACCTCCGCCATTTCGGCGTCGTCTCGCGGGAGGGCCGCATCGGCATCGTTCCGTAGAGGCTGGTCTTGGCCTGCCGCATGTAGAGTCCGTGACGATCCGTCCCGCCGTCGACCTCGCGCGCCGACCGCGGTCCCGCCGACGGATTCGGCGCCGGTCCGGCTCAGCAGACTAGCGCCATCGTGCCGACCGTGCCCACCGTGCCGCCGCCGAGGATGGCGCTGCCCATCGCGGTCGCGGGGTCCATCCCCGCGCCGCCCGAGGCGACCGAGGCGCCGTAGCCGATGTCGAGGCCGATCAGCGCGGCCAAGGTGAAGACGGAGTACGCGCAGAAGCCCAGACGGCTGAAATAGTAGATCGCGTTCCGGGCAATCGTCGGGAGGGTCAGCGCGTACTCCGCCCCCGCGGCGCCGCGGCCCGTCTCCATCAGGTCGAAGGTGGCGCCGGTCTTCGGGTCGATCTGCCAACAGCAGGCGAGGTTATCGCCATTCATCTCCAAGGCCACGCCGGGGAAGAACACAAAATGGCCGGC
>JBPCRG010000277.1:0-3729 GCA_050997095.1 Thermomicrobiales bacterium
CCTTACAGGGCAGGAGGCGCCGCAGCTGCGGCGCCCTGAAGAGGGCGCGCCGCAGAGCACGGTCGTGTTGAGCAGCCTGTCTGACTAGGAGCAAGTCGTGTCGACAATCAATCAGTTGGTTCGCAAGGGCCGCAAAAGCGTCAAGAAGAAGACCAAGGCTCCTGCGCTCGGATTCACCTTCAACGCGGTGGGCCGATATGCAGGGACGATGCGGAAAAGCAAAGGCTCGCCCCAGAAGCGCGGCGTTTGCACGCAGGTCAAGACCATGACGCCGAAGAAGCCGAATTCGGCTTTGCGCAAGATCGCCCGGGTGCGCCTGTCCAACCAGATGGAAGTGACAGCGTATATTCCGGGCGAGGGGCACAATCTTCAGGAGCACTCGGTGGTGCTGGTCCGTGGCGGCAGGGTGAAAGACCTTCCCGGCGTCCGGTATCACATCGTCCGAGGGACGCTGGACGCCCGCGGTGTAGAAAACCGCAAAAAAGCGCGGTCGAAGTATGGAACCAAGCTCCCCAAGGCGGGTGCGGCTGCCAAACCGAAGCGGTAGGCGGCCCATCCTGGCCCGGGATCTCTCCGCCTAGGCGGAACTGAGAGTGCACGACGAAAAAGCGGCCCGACGCCCTCTGGGCGTTGACCGCTTTTTCGTGTGCATAGGGCGAAGTTTGAGATTCGAGCCGCCCACGGGGGCGGGTGGAAGCGGTCGGAACGACCCGGATCGATTCGGGACAGGAGCATCAACAGTCATGCCACGACGTGAGCGAATCGCACGACGCCCCCTTTTGCCGGATGTCCGCTACAACAGCGAGACCGTCGCCCGCTTCATCAACAAGATCATGGAGCGCGGGAAAAAAGGACTTGCCGAGCGAATCCTGTACGGCGCGTTCGAACTGGTCGAGCAGCGCAGCCAGCGGAATCCGCTTGAGGTCTTCGAGCAGGCGCTGCACAACGTGACGCCGGTGCTTGAAGTGAAGCCGCGGCGGGTGGGCGGCGCCACGTATCAGGTGCCGGTGCAGATCGAAGGCAACCGGCGCCAATCGTTGGCCTTCCGCTGGCTGCTCCTCTCCGCGCGGAGCCGGTCCGGGAAGTCCATGATCGAGAAGCTTGCCAACGAGATCCTGGACGCCGCCAACGGCGTGGGCGCGACGATGAAGCGGAAAGAGGACACCCACCGCATGGCCGAGGCGAACCGCGCATTCGCCCATTACCGGTATTAGATCTTCGCCGTCGATGCGCCGATTGCCCGGCGGGAATCGGGGTTGAGTCACCGGACTGGCGACGTCCGATCAGCCCTATGAGAGTGTCGAGAACGTGAACGGGCCGCCGACCGGGCGGGGAGCAAAGGACGAGACTGATCAATGAGTACGACCGCGGCCACGAAGGTGACAACTGAAGATCTGCGCTCGATGTTGGCGAAGACCCGCAACATCGGCATCATCGCGCACATCGACGCCGGGAAGACCACGACCACCGAGCGCATCCTCTACTACACCGGCAAAGTCCACCGCCCGGGCGAGGTCCACGAGGGCGCCGCGACGATGGACTGGATGATTCAGGAGCGCGAGCGCGGAATCACGATCACGTCGGCCGCGACGACGTGCTACTGGCACGATCATCGGATCAACATCATCGACACGCCGGGACACGTCGATTTCACGGTCGAGGTCGAGCGGTCGCTGCGCGTCCTCGACGGCGGCGTGGTCGTCTTCGACGCGGTGGCCGGGGTCGAGCCCCAGTCGGAGACGGTGTGGCGTCAGGCGGACAAATACAGCGTCCCCCGCTTCTGTTTCGTCAACAAGATGGACCGCACCGGAGCCTCGTTCGAGCGTACCCTCGAGGTGATCATCGAACGGCTCAAGGCGAAGCCGGTGCCGATTCAGCTCCCGATCGGAGCCGAGACGAACTTTCTGGGCGTGATCGACCTGATCGAGAATGTCGCCCACATCTTCCATGACGAGATGGGTCAGAACATCGAGCAGACCTCGATCCCCGAGAACATGCTCGAGAAGGCGGACGCCGCGCGGAAATTGCTCGTCGAATTGATCGCCGAGACCGATGACGATCTGATGACGCGCTTCCTCGAGGACAAGGAGATCTCGAAGGACGAGCTTCGGGCCGGGCTTCGGGACGCGACGCTCAAAGGCAAGCTTGTTCCGGTCCTCTGCGGCAGCGCGCTCAAGAACAAGGGCGTCCAATTGATGCTGGACGCGATCATCGACTATCTGCCGTCGCCGC
The DNA here is from genome assembly GCA_050997095.1 of Thermomicrobiales bacterium. Classification (GTDB taxonomy): domain Bacteria; phylum Chloroflexota; class Chloroflexia; order Thermomicrobiales; family UBA6265; genus JBPCRG01. Next base: position 2,233 of record JBPCRG010000277.1, read on the forward strand.
TGGACGTCCCCCCCGTCGTCGGAATCAATCCGCGGACGGAGCAGGAGGTGTCGCGCAGCGTCGACGTCGGGCAGCCGTTGTCCGGTCTCGTCTTCAAGATTCAGACGGACCCGCATGTCGGCAAGCTGGCCTACGTCCGCGTGTACTCGGGTGTGCTTGAGTCGGGAAGCTATGCGCTGAACTCGTCGAAGGGCGAACGCGAGCGGATCGGGCGGGTGCTGAAGATGCACGCCAACCACCGCGAGGAAGTCCAGTCGGTCAGCGCGGGCGACATCTGCGCGATCATCGGGCTCAAGAGCTCGTTCACCGGCGACACGCTGTGCGATCCGGCCAACCCGATAGTGCTTGAGTCGATCGTCTTCCCGGAGCCCGTGATCTCGGTCTCGATCGAGCCGAAGACGCGGGCCGACCAGGACAAGATGGGCGCGGCGCTCGGACGGCTGGCCGAGGAGGATCCGACGTTCCGCGTGCGGACGAACGAGGAGACCGGCCAGACGCTGATCGACGGGATGGGCGAGCTCCATCTCGAGGTGATCGTCGACCGGATGATGCGGGAGTTCCGTGTCGATGCGAACGTCGGCCGACCGCAGGTCGCGTACAAGGAGACGATCACCATCCCCGTGAAGGCGGAGGGTCGGCACATTCGCCAGACGGGCGGCGCCGGCCAATACGGCCATTGCGTGGTCGAGTTCTCGCCGCAGCCCCGCGGCGGCGGATACGTCTTCGAGGACAAGATCGTCGGAGGTTCGATTCCCCGCGAGTTCATCCCGGCGGTGGATGCGGGCATCCGCGAATCGCTGAACGGAGCGGGCCAGGCGGGATTCCCGATCGTCGACATCAAGGCGACGCTCGTGGACGGGTCGTACCACGACGTCGACTCCAAGGAAGTGGCGTACAAGATCGCCGGTTCCCTGGCGCTGAAGGACGCGATCAGGCGCGGCCGGCCGGTGATCCTGGAGCCGATCATGGAGGTCGAGGTGGTGACGCCGGACGACTTCATGGGCGAGGTGATCGGTGACTTGAACTCTCGCCGCGGCCAGATCCAGGGGATGGAGGTCCGCGCGGGGGCTCAGGTGATCAAAGCCACGGTCCCACTGTCGGAGATGTTCGGCTACGCGACGGTGCTCCGGTCGGCGACCCAGGGCCGCGCCGTCTATTCGATGCAATTCAACCACTACGCGCCCCTCCCGAACGCTCTGATGGAGGAGATGGTCGCCAAGGTGCGGAGAGACTAGCGGTCCAGACGGGCGGGCGGGAGCGGCGCGTTCCTGCCCGCCGCGGATCGTATCGACGTGAATCAAGCGATCTTTGATCGAAAGGGAAAAGACTCGATGGGCAAGCAGAAGTTCGAGCGGACGAAGCCGCACGTGAACGTGGGCACGATCGGGCACGTGGACCACGGGAAGACGACGCTGACGGCGGCGATCACGAAGACCTTGGCGCTGCGGGGGGACGCGGTCTACCGGGGGTTCGACACGATCGACAACGCGCCGGAGG
>JBPCRG010000282.1:0-3353 GCA_050997095.1 Thermomicrobiales bacterium
GGCTGCGGCTCTCAAAGGCATTTCCGGGCGGGCCAAGGCAGACAGATAGGCGTAAACACGAGTTTTCCATTCTCTTGGAAGTTCCACCTCGGCATCACTCAGGCAGGAAACATATCGGTCGACGCAGGATGCGATCGTGTCGTCCTTCAGTGCCGACCATATCCAACGTTCAATGTCACCCGATGCCTCGCCCTCCGGAAAAACGAACAGCGTCACCGAGCGGCCAGAGTCGTTGTCCGTCCGCCGCCATGCCTCGTCGGGTATAGGGATCCAGCCGCGTATTTTCTGAAGCTCGCACAACGTGCCTTGCAGACTTCGGAGCGCGGCACTTGCATCGGCATCTGCGTCACGAGCCACGCCTATCCACCGGAGTTGGTCCTTGTCATCCGCCAAGACTCTCACTTGGGTGCGGGAGGAGATCTTTTCCCGTCCATCGACTGTGAGAATTTGGACTTTCCGCCGTCCATTGCGGTCCAGCAATTCCCGAAAAAACCCGAAATCGAAATCGCCCTCGACAACGAGGAGACGATCACGAACAACATCCGTGTAGCTGACGGGTTGATCGATCTCTTCAGCCGACAGGTCTGGGTTGATGCTCACCGCACTTCGATCCGATCCATCACCGCCGCTTCGGCGAGTTCGTAGTCATACGTCAGGATGGAGACATCGTCTCCGCGCCGCTCCAACCGATGGAGCCGAAAGTCCTCAGGCGTCTCCCGAAACGCCTTGACGGCCGCCTCGACGCACTCCCAACTGTGGGTCGTCGCGAAAATCTGCTGTGATTCGAGCGAAACGCTGTCGCGGACCATTCGCCAAAGGTCCGTCATCCTCTCGAAATAGATTCCTTCATCGATCTCGTCGATCACGGCGATTCCATCCGGGGCGCCCAGGAGAGCCAGTTGTATCTGCAGCATCCGGGCTGCTCCGGCCCCGAGCACCGCCGGGGAGAGCGGCTTCGCCAACCCGGACATCTGAATCCTCAGCACGGGCTGCGCGATCCGCGGCGCATTCGCGCCCTGCGCGAAGACCACGGTATCCACGTAGACGTCTTCAACCCGATCGTCGATCTTCTGGAGCGTCTGGATGATCCTCTTGTCCTTTCGCGCGGCCTTCACCGGGGAAAAGCTGAGCGCCAGCGACTCTTCCGGTTCGGCGCGGCCAGACCAGTTCGCCGCGGCGGGTCCGAAGACCGCCGGAGGCCATGACGCGTTCGCGAAGCCGGTGACGGGGTCGATAACGACAGCGAACTGTGGCAGGTCGCGAATGCTGGTCGCCGCGTCGCCAAAATCCCCCACGTAGGCGAGGATCAACCCCTCCCCGATCGAACGACCGTCGCGGGCGATGCCGACAAGTCGTTGTTGCGCGTAGAGAAACGCGCCGTCGGCGAATTGGCGTGCGTCCTTCGCGATCAAAAGGCCATTCCCGGCATGGGCGTCGCCAACATCCACCTGAGCAAGCACCTCGACAGGTTTGGCCCAAGTTTGATCCCAACTCAGTGAGCCGAAGAGATCGGCCGGTACGCCATAGGGCCAGGTCTGCCGTCGAGTTGCAATCTGAAGGAACTCGATCGGGTCGGAGCCGAGATGCAGCAGCGCCAGCGCCTCCAGCACGCTCGTCTTGCCGACGTTGTTCGCGCCGACGAGCAGGTTGACGCGGCCCAGATCTTCGATCCGCAGGTCGCGCAGGCCGCGGAAGTTCTGGATGTGGATGCTCTTATACATGTCGGGATCATCTCCCCCGCGGAATCGTTCGGAACCGCTCGCTCCAAGGAGCATCCACCAGCCCGGGCCGGATTGCAATCGTCCCCAACCCCTCACCACGATCGACCCCCACGCACGCCAAGCATCTTTTTGATAAGATGAGAGGCATAGGATGCCAAAACGGAATCGACTTGGCGGGCGCCGAACGGGGCGTCCGTCGTCGTGTGGGAAGAGGGTGCGTGCTATCGACCCCAAACGCTTCGATCGGTTCACCGTGGGCGTCGCCAAAGGATTGTCTCGCCGCTCGCTGGTCAAGCGCGCCATCGTCGGCGCGGTGGCCAGCATCGTCCCAATCGCGTCTGCCACGCGCGTCTCGGCGGAAGAACAGTGTTATTTCCGCAGCGGTAACCCCATCGTCGACGACTGCCGCAGCTTTGTTGGCCCGCTTGGTCAATGCGGCGACCATGACGACTGCCTGGACTTCACATGCGTCAAAGTAATGAAACCCGAAGGCGCACTCTGCAACGACGGCCAGTGGTCGTGTCTCGCCGGCGTCTGCACGGCTCCAGACTACTGCGCGGGAGTTGAGTGTCCCGACGCCGAGCCCTGCTTCACCGTCCCGCGGTGCGACCCGGCGACCGGACGGTGCAGGTCGGAGCCGGTCGTCTGCGACAACGACGGCTTCTGCTCCGAGGGCGTCTGCCGCGATGACGCCTGCCTGATCGACGGCGCCGTCCATTCCGCGAACGACTTCGACACGGGCAGCATCTGCCGCTACTGCGATCCGGGCAAGGACCGGCTCGGCTGGTCGCGCTCCACCGACTGCTGCGCGACCGACGGCGATTGCGACGCCCCGTGCCTCGTCGGCGCCTGTTCGGACGGCGGCGACTGCACCCGCCAGGACGAGCCCGACGGCACCGCGTGCGGAGACGCCGATGTCTGCGCGGCGGGAGTCTGCCAATCGGACTCCTGCCTGATCGACGGCGTGACGTATGCCGACGGCGATTTCGCCGCCGACAGCACCTGCCGGCTCTGCGACATCGCCAAGAGCCGATCCGCATGGACCCGGTCGGACGCCTGCTGCCAGTCTGACGGCGACTGCGACGATGGCGACCCGTGCTCGACCGGAACCTGCGCGGACGGCGATTGCGTCCAGACACCACTGGCAGCCTGCTGCCCCGCAGGCCAGATCGCCTGCGGCGGCGCCTGCGTCGTCGGCACCTGCTGCGCGGACTCGGACTGCCCGAGTGCCGACATCTGCGTGGCCACGACCTGCAATCCCGACTCCCACCTCTGCGTCGCCGACCCGGTCGCGGGCTGCTGCGCGTCGGACGGCGACTGCCGCTCGGACGATGTCTGCTCCACCGCCAGCTGCGACGCCGGAACCCACCTCTGCGCGCTCCTGCCCGTCGCGGACTGCTGCCGGAGCGCCCGCGATTGCGCCTCCACCGACGTCTGCGCCGAGCCGCACTGCAACGCGGAGCGGGGAACCTGCTCCTACTCGCCTCGCGCGGGCTGCTGCCGTCAGACGTCGGACTGTCCGGCGGGATCGCGCCAGACGGCAACGTGCACGGCGAACGTCTGCCTCGTCGCGGACGACCCCGACTGGTGCGCCGCGGACGCCGACTGCGGCGACTCGACGCAATGCCACAC
>JBPCRG010000402.1:0-2993 GCA_050997095.1 Thermomicrobiales bacterium
GTGCAGCGCCGCGAGGTGCTGGACGCCTACGTCGACCACGTGCTCGCGCTCGTCGACCCGTCGACGATCAAGCCGCTGAAGGTGGCGGTCGACGCGGGCAACGGCATGGCCGGGTCGACCATCCCGCGACTCTTCAAACGGCTCCCCTGCGAGCTGGCGCCGATGTTCTTCGACCTCGACGGCTCCTTCCCCAACCATCTCGCGAACCCGCTCAAACCCGAGAACGTGGCCGACCTCCAGCGGACGGTCGTCGGACAGCGATGCGATCTCGGGGTGGCGTTCGACGGCGACGCCGACCGGATGTTCCTGATCGACGAGAAGGGCCAGGCGGTCGGGGGCGACATGGTGACGGCGATGGTCGGGATCGCGCTCCTCAAGCAGCATCCCGGCGCCGCGATCTGCTACAACCTGATCTGCTCCAAATCGGTGCCCGAGGCGATCGCGGCGCATGGCGGCAGGCCGGTGCGGACGCCCGTCGGCCATTCGCTGATCAAGAAGATCATGCGCGCGGAAGACGCGATCTTCGGGGGCGAGCACTCCGGCCACTTCTACTTCCGCGACAACTGGTACGCCGACTCCGGTCTGATCGCGATGCTGACGGTGCTCCAACTCATCTCCGAGGCGGGGAAGACGCTCTCCGAGGTGCTCGCCCCGCTCGACACGCGGTTCCGCTCCGGCGAGATCAACACGACGGTCGCGGACGCGAAGGCGACCATGGCGTCGGTCGAGGCCGCCTACACCGCCCGCGGCGCGGAGATCGACCATCTCGACGGCGTCACCGTCTCCATCCCGCACGCCTGGTTCAGCCTGCGCGCGTCCAACACCGAGCCGCTGCTGCGCCTGAATGTCGAGGCCGACGACCGCGCGACCCTCCAGACCCTGACCGGCGAGGTGCAGGCGATGATCGCGGGCCCGCTGTGACCGAAGCGCGGGCCGCCGGGACCGCGGAACCGGCGAACGTTGCCGAATGGCCGCAATTCGCGATCGGACGCGAGCTGTCGATCGTGAAGCTTGGGCCGGACGGAGAACGGGTGACCGGGTATCCCGGCTGGATCGTCGACGCGGGAGCGCCGGGGCCGTGGATCGCGGCAAGGGCAGACTGGGTCAAGCGCGTGGTCGAGATGGACGGGCTGCGGTTCGTCCCCGGCGACCGCCTCCACGAGTTCTTCTCCCCCCTCCACCCGTTCAACGTCTTCTCCGTCTTCTCGCCCGAGGGCGAACTGCACGGGTGGTACGCGAACGTCACGCATCCGACGACAATCGACTGCTCCACCGAGCCGCCGACCCTCCGCTGGCACGACCTCTATCTCGACGTCATCGTCCTGCCCGATGGCGCGATCACCGTCCGCGACGAGGACGAACTGGATGAATCGCGGCTGATCGAGCATGAGCCAGAGCTCCACGCGCTGATCCTCGCCACGAAAGACCATCTGGTCGAGCTTGCGCGTCGGCTCGCGTTTCCCTTTCACGAGCGGACTTTGGTTTGAACCACGTTCCTACTTCGAAAAGCCTGCGGAACTCCAGCCTCTGCGCTCAAAGAATCACGCACGACGAGTTCCTTCGTGCCTCAGGATGACCGCGCAGGATGCGCGCTCCATATGTCATTCTGAGGAACGAAGAATCTCGTCGTTGAATCCAGAACGACAGGCTCACGTCTGCAAATCGCCATTCGAACGATCGGTCGCCACACCGGGAACGGATCGCCGAATACACGGCAGCGGGAGTGAGGCATGGCCTCGATCGACAAAATCGCGACCGCGGTCGTGCAGGCGAATTTTCGGTGGACCTATGTGCGCGTCTATTCCACCGCCGACGGCGGCTTCCACGGCACGGGAGAATGCTTCTTCGCGCCCGGTCTGACCGCGATCATCACGGAGTTCAACGACGTGCTCGCCGGCGAGGAAGCCGACGACATCGAGCGATTGGTCGAGAAGATGCGCTGGGCGGCCTCCGGCGCGGGGTCGACCGGCGGCATCGTCTGGAACGCGATCACCGGGATCGAGGCGGCGCTCTGGGATCTGAAGGGCAAATCGCTCGGACTGCCGGTCTGGCGGCTTCTGGGCGGCAAGTTCCGCGACGATGTCCGGCTCTACGCCGACTGCCACGCCGCGGGCGCGCTCGAATGCCTCTCGCCCCTCCTCCAAGAGACGCCGGCGCCGTGGGACCATCCGGTTCCACCGTCGTTGTCGCGGCGCGAGGTCATCGCCGCCGCCGCGGATCGCGCGCGCGAGATGGCGGCGCTCGGCTACACGGCGCTGAAGTTCGACCTCGATCTCCCAGGAAGCACCTTTGACGCGGCCTCGGGATATCCGCTCCGTGCGGACGACATCGACTGGATGGTCGAGCTGACCCACGCGCTGCGCGCCGCGATCGGCCCGGGGATCGACCTCGCGATGGACGCGCATTGGCGCTACCGCGCGGGCGACATCCTCCAGGTCGCGCGCCAGATCGAGGATTGCCGCCTGCTCTGGCTGGAGGACCCCGTGCCGCCGCACGTCGGGGCCGACCTCAGGCGCCTGCGCGCCCACACGACCACGCCGATCGCGACGGGCGAGAATCTGCAGCTTCGCCATGGATTCTGGGATCTGATCGTCGAGGATTTGTGCGACGTCGTCACCCCCGACCTGCAGAAGGCGGGAGGACTGGCGGAGGCGCGGAAGATCGCCGACATGGCCGCCAGCGCGAACAAGCCCTTCGCGCCGCACATGATCGGAAGCCCGCTGGCGCTCATCGCCAGCGCCCATCTCGCCGTCACGATCCCGAACTTCCTCGTCTGCGAGTTCCACGCCCACGACGTGCCGTTCTTCCACGACCTCGCCGAGGGCGGCACTTCCGGCTGGTTCCGCCAGGGCTGGGTTACCCCGACCGACCGCCCCGGCTTCGGGATCGAGCTCGACGAGGCGGTCGGGCGTCGGTTCAAACTCCCCGGCAGCCACTGGTTCGACGATCGTGCCTGAGACCGCATTCCCCCCCCCCGGTGTCGCCCCTACCTC
>JBPCRG010000252.1:0-6068 GCA_050997095.1 Thermomicrobiales bacterium
GTCTTCGAGGACCAGCGCCGGTAGACGGTCGCCTTCCCGGCCTTCGCCCGCACCGCCACCATGTCCATCGTCATGCCCGCGTAGCCGACCTCGGCGAGCACCACGAGCGCGGCGGCGAGGATCGCGGCGTCGCGCGTGTGATCGCGCTTCCGGCCGACGCGCGGGAGTTGCCTCTCCTCGGCGTCGATCGGTCGATCGTCACGGGCTGCGAGGTCCTTGGTCAGCTCATTCACGGTCATGGATGCAGTCACCTCCTTGCTGATATAGAATCATGATACCGCTACGTTCCGAAACTATCAAGTTCCGCAACCATCATGTTCAGTTCAGGGCGGCGGCGGATTCCGCAGCCGTCATGCGTCCGCCGGACCTGCGGACCACCTACAATCCGGACCAACGGCAAGTGACCGCACGTGTTTTCCGGTTCGGGGTCCTCGCCTAAATCGATGCCCCAAATGAACTCGATTACTCCGGAGAAAGAGGGCGCGGTCTCGAGTCCTTCCGGGCGCACCACCCTTCCATAATTGGCAGAAAACTCTCGATACGTTCCGGTGGCCTCCCCGATGGTCAAGCTGATTCGGTGTTGAGCAGACGATTGCAGGCACGTGTTCATGGCGCACCGCGCTCCGACGGGGGAAGGCGGCTGCTGAGGAATCGGCAGTCGGGCTCGTCCGCGGGATGGTGCCCCGGCGGAGAGCGACGACTCTGGTCAATTGCGATGAAGGGAGCGAACATGTCGAGTACAGAAGCGGTCACGGTCGCAACGCTGGAGCGAGTCCTGGACGCATTCAACCGTCACGACCTCGACGCGATCATGGAGTTCTTCGCCGAGGACGCCTCGCTCGACACGCCAAGTGGATCCAAGCCGTGGGGCACCCGCCTCGTCGGCAAGGCCGCGGTGCGCGAGGGACTGGCGGCGCGCTTCTCGGGCATCCCCGACGTCCACTATTCCGAAGGTCGGCACTGGGTATCCGGGGAGCACGGCGTCTCGGAGTGGCTGCTGACCGGGACCACCACGGCCGGGGACCGGATCGCGGTGCGCGGGTGCGACCATTGGGAGTTTCGGGAAGGCCTGATCGTCCGCAAGGACTCGTATTGGAAGATCGTCGGGTAGGAGGAGCCTTCCGTGCCAGTTGGCCGGAGCATGAAGACTACTCACCCACCATGCGTGGCGAAACCGGCGTGGCGGTGTCGGGGCCGCCGGTGCCCGTCAAATTGCCGACATGGCAACCAGGCCTGCTCAATCCCGCCTCCACGCTGATCCATCGAGATCTGCATCTTGTTGCCCCATTCCCTTGAACTCCCTCCAGTCGCCCAAAGAAAGTGACGGCCATGATGGGGTCGGCTGCTCAACCGCAGGCGTGGAATTGACTCTTCCTCGATGAACGAGGGCGGGCGCCTCCACACGCCCGCCCTCGTTCATCGATTTCGCCAAGGCTTCCTGATGTCGCCGTCGCGCGAATGGTCCGGATCCTCCGGGGATATCAAGCCGCGGTCGGGGAGCGCATCGATGTCACCCCCGCTTCAGGCGATCGCTTTGCCGACGAGTTCTCGACCGCCCACGTCAACGCAAAGTCGGCGACCTCTTCCCAACCCTCCTGTCCCAGCGTGTAGTGGGACCGGCCGGGGAACTCCCGATACTCGGTGACCGCATTCGAGTGGCGGTATTTGCGGGCGTTGGCCTTGTTCACCGACGCGGGCGCCAGGTGGTCCTCGCCGTCGGATCAGAAACCGGGGACCGGCGATGGACGAGTCCTCGAGATCCCTGAACAGCGCGATCGACTCCTCCGAGTGCAGCTCCGCCGACCCGAGGTCGCCTTGCTGGAGTTCCGCTTGGCTCGGCGCCATCAGCGCCATCGCCATGTTCGAGAAATCGTCGATGGTCCGGGCAAGCCGGATCGCCTCGCGAAGCAAGTCGACGGCCGACGCGATCTCGCCCTGAACGACCGTCAACCAACCGGCGGCCATCAGCGCCCGGCTACGGGCGGCGATCGGAGCGCCGTCGACCCGCCGCAGGCTGCGCTCCAGCCACGCCCTCCCTTCGCGGAAGTGGCCCCGCCTGATCCAGTAGCCGCCCATCGCCCCGGCCGGCTGCAGGCACAGCCCGACCTCGCCCGATGCCTCCGCCCAGATCAGCGCCGCGCGGATGTTGGCGTATTCGGCACCGACGCGATCCAGCATCTGCTCGAACCCGGGGGTGTTGAACCGTGCGGCGCCCTCCTCGGCGAGGAAAAGCGCCCAGGCGGCATGGGCCGTCCGGACCGCGAGATCATCGCCGCCGAGCGCCAGCCGCTCCAGTCCGAACTCCCGGATCGTCTCCAGAATCCGGTACCGAGGCTGCTCGTCGTGCGGCGCGCCCATCTGCCGGGCCAAGCTCTTGTCCACGAGCGACGAGAAGCCCCCGAGCGCATCGATGCCTGCACCCCCGATTCGGGCGATAGCCTCGGCCCCCTCCAGACCGAAACCGCCGACGAACACCGTCAGCCGCTGGAACAGGATCCGCTCCGGCTCGTCGAGCAGGTCGAAGCTCCAGGCGATCGCGTCCCGCATCGTGCGAAGGCGGTCGGGCCGGTCGCGGGCGCCTCCCGTCAACACCGGCAGGGCGTGCTCCAGCCGGGCGAGCATCGCCGCGGGAGCCAGAGCCGGAATGCCCACGGCGGCCAACTCGATGGCCAGCGGGAATCCGTCCAACCGGGCGCAGATCGCCGCCACCGTCGCCGCGTTCTCCGCGGACAGGGCGAATCCGGGGCTCGCCGCCCGCGCCACGAACATCTGGACGGCCGCGGGAATCGCCAGCGGATCGACGGGGACGTCGTGCTCGCCCGACAGACGAAGCACCACTCGTCTGGTCGCGAGGATCGTCATCCCCGGACAAGCGGTCAGGAGGTCCGCGAGGCGGGGCGCGGCCTCGACCACCTGCTCGAGATTGTCCAGCATCAGCAGAAGCCGCCTCGGGAGAAGGTGGGCGACGAGTTGCTCGTTCACCGGCATGTCGCCCCGGTCGCCCAAGCCGAGCGCGCGCGCGATCGTCGGCAGCACGAGATCCGGGTCGCGAAGGGCGTCGAGCGCCACGAACCAGACGCCATGGCCGAACTCGTCTTTGACCGCCAAGGCGACCCGCAGCGCCAGGCGGGTCTTGCCGACGCCGCCCGGGCCGGTCAGCGTGACGAGCGGCACGTCGTCGTGCAGCACCAAGGCGCGGACAACCGCGACGTCATGCTCGCGTCCGATCAGCGGAGTGCGGGACAAGGGCAGAGACCTGGGGGAATCATCGTTTCGACTGGCGGGAGATATCGACGAAGTGGCATTCGGCGGCCGATCGTCCTGCGACCCGTAGCCCATGCCCGACCCCGCCTTTTCGGATCCCTTCGGTCGTTCTCGTCGCTCATGCACCGTACACCGCTCACGGGCCTTGTCAAGCGGTTCGGTGACGTCGAAAACACCGCTCCCCGAGATTGAACGGGTTCGGATCCGCCCGTCGAGATGCTCGGGACTTTCTTGCGCTTGCCCTGACCGATTCAGGCATGGGTTGGAGAGCACCCTCGCCACGCTCCCCCGTCCACGAGTGGATCGACGTGAAACCATCCCGCCTCTCCGGACGTTTGATCACGTAGGAGCGTCGACTCCAAAGGATGCTTGACGTCTCGTGATAGACTGTACGTACGCTCTGTGAGACGTATGTACGTACGTGTCGGGGAACGTAATCGAGGGCATCCGGCGCTCACTTGCGACGCCGATCGAGGGCTGGAGCGGCGCCGTTCGACTGCATCGGCCAAATACGGTGTCGGATCGGCAGGCGTCTGACGACATCGTGGTGACGGCGACCGGGAAGCGGTTCCATCGCGTCGGCCGTGGCGGCCGCCAGGGGAGTGCACGAGATGGTGTTCCGGAAGGACAATAAGGTGGACGCATTCCAACGCCAGATCAGCGCGCTCCGCCAGCAGTTGGGAACCGGCGAGGACGCAGCGGAGGAATCGCAGCCCGCTGCCGAGGGACGGACGCCCGTGGAGCGGCCTGCGCCGACCGATTCGTTTCAGCGCCCCGGCGGGTATGGCGCGACGTTCAACGATGCGCCGACGGGGGCGCGAGGCTTCGGCGACTTCGCGAGCGCGGCTCCGGCCTCCGGCGAAGGCGGCGGGATCGTGGGCTCGCCCGATCCGGAGCTGCCCGCGGTTCCCGTGGTCGACGCCCGGACCACGGTGATCGCCCATGACACGACGTGGAAGGGCGACCTCGATTCGCAGGGGACGATCCACGTCCACGGCAGATTCGAAGGCGCGATCCGGGCCGGAGCGGACGTCTACATCGCGGACGATGCCGACGTCGACGCCAACGTGATCGCCACGAACGTCGTCGTCGCCGGACTGATGAAGGGCAGCGTGCGCTGCTCGTCACGCTTTGAGGTGCTGCCGTCCGGGCGCGTCTCCGGCGACATCCTCGCCCCCACGCTGGTGGTCCACGAAGGGGCGACGCTGACCGGGCAGTTCCGGATGGGAGCCGAGGAGAGCGCCGAGTCGCCGCCTGCCGCGGTCGTGCAGCGCCGGGCGGCGAGAGGAAGCGCCTGAACCGGCCTCGGCGTCTCCGCCTCTCACGGGTGCGGTCGCCGATTCGAGCCACGAGGGGGCGGTCGCCCGCCCCGATTCACAGGGGAGGATGACCGATGTCCATGCGCACGTCCGACATGACGGGATACACCCAGGAGAGCGGTGAGCCGGATGTCATCGCCGAAGAGAACCACGACTCGTTCAGCGTGATCGATCGCCATTCGATCTTCGACGGCACCTTTCAATCGAGTCGGGATCTTCGGATCGAGGGCGAGGTCAAGGGCACCATCGAGTGCAAGGGTACGCTCTTCGTCGCCCAGGGCGCGACAGTCTCCGCCAAGGTCGAGGCCGAGAACATCGCGGTCGCCGGGGACCTGAACGGGGATATCCGATGCCGCGGCCGTCTGCAGATGATGCCCAGCGGCCGGGTGCGCGGCAAGGTGGCGACGACCACCCTGGTGATCAACGAGGGCGCCTATTACGAAGGCCAGCTCGAGATGACCGCGCCGGAGAACAGGCCCGCGTCCGTCCCCCCGCGCCAGCTGCAGTCGGTCACGGCTCCCTCTCCGCTCGCCGCTCCGCCCTCCACCTCCCGTTCGGGATCCGGCGGCGCGTCCGAGACCGCCGCGGGCAACACCTTCATCCGGCGCCTCGGCGGTCCGGAGACCGCATGGGACAACCGCTCCGGCGAGGACGACGGCGAAATCCCCCCGGTGGACGTCCCCTAGCCGGGGTCGGCGCGACGGGGTTCAAGCCGCCCGAGGGGACTGCCGAGCCCAAAAATCGCCATGGTATACTCCTTCGTTGACGCACCGGACACGTTCAAGATTCGCAATGTCGCCTCGCTGACCGGCTTCATCGCGACCCTGACCGGTGCTTGACGGTTCGGCCGAGACGTGTGGCGCGGTCGCGGGACCGTGATAGTCCGTGGGATCGACGCGATTGCCGGAGCGACAGTGCGGCTCGTGCCGCTTCTACGAGCAATCTCCCATGCGTCATCAAGGATGGTGCCGCAATCCGCGGCTCTACGCGTCGCAGCAGAGCCATCTTGTCGACACATCCACGTTGGACTGCGAACGGCGGAACGGCAATTTTTGGGAATCCGCGGAGGCGCCGGACGCGAGTGGCGGACCTTTGCGGGATCAACTCGAACCTCGTGGGGAGCGCCGCGCCTTGCATCTCTTCAGCCCGAAATCGCGCCTCGCCACCGCATCCGGTCCGCCCGTGCCCACCGCGCCCGATGCCGCGGAACTGATCAGCCGATCGTCCTCCGGCGGGGGCGCCCAGGGCGGGGGATCCGGGCTTTCGAGCCGTTCCGGTTCCGGCGGCTCGTCGGGCGCGGGCGGAGGCTCGTCCCCGCCCGAGGTTCCGAGATCCAACCGCTCCGGACAGCCTCAGGGCCAAGAGCAGAGCGCGGGCTTCCAGCCCGATGAGCGCTCTTGGATCGACTATCTGCGGATAGCGCTGCCGGTCGTCGGGTTGCTCCTCATGCTCGGCCTGTTCTGGTATTGGGCGAATTCGATCATC
>JBPCRG010000439.1:0-3006 GCA_050997095.1 Thermomicrobiales bacterium
CCGCGGCCAGCCAAAGCAGGGTCGCGGCGATCGAGCCCAAGGTGATCCAGCGGTATGGCCGGTCGAGATTCGGGCCGTAGCCATAGACCAGGGAGAGGACGAACAGGACCGCGGCGACCGCGAGCACCGCCCTGCCGACGCCCCAGACCGTGGTGAAGGTCGAGCCCAGACCAACCCGGTCCGCCAGCCATTGGCCGATCCGCTGTCCGAAGATCAGCAGCACGAAGGCGAGGTTGACGAAGACCGCGATCGCCAGCGTCAATCCGAGCGCCAACGGTTTGAGCCTCCTCCAGCCGCGCGTCTCGTCGACCTCGTAGGCGCGGTTGAACGATTCGATCAGGGAGCTGACCGCGTTCGAGCCCGACCACAGCGCGAGCGCCGCCGTCAGCAGCACGCCGATCGACGCGCCGCCGCCGCCGACCTTCGCGATCGCGTGGTCGACGAGGTCGTTGAGCAGCGCGGTCGTGTTGGCGGGGGCGCGATCGCGGATCAACTGGCGCAGGTTCTCCACGACCGAAATCGACGTGACGCTGTTGAGCAGCCCGGCCAGCGCGACCGTCAGGATGATTAGGGGCGGGATCGCGAAGATCGTGTGATAGGCGACCGCCGCCGCCATCGTGGACACCTGATCGGTCTTCGTCTTCCGATAGAGGTCTTTCAGGAACGAAAGTTTCGACCCCGTCCATCCCCGGCGGTCATCGGCGCGGACCGTCGCCGGTTCGCCCGCCCTATCCACCGCCGTCGACACCGACGGATTGCGCTCCGGTCGTCCAAACGCGCGTCACCGGCGCCACCACGGATGCTTCTCCACCCGGCCGAGCACGGCCAAGGAGGCCCATAGCCACGATCCGCCGACGAAGATGCCGGCGAGCACGTCGGAGGGGTAGTGCACGCCCAGGTAGACGCGGCTCGTGCCCACCGCAGCCACGACCGCGCCCGCGGCGACCGCCGGGACGCGCCGCCAGCGGGCGGGCACATGCGGCCCGATCATCGCGGCGGCGAGGCCGTAGGTGACGACCGCGGTCACCGTGTGCCCGCTCGGAAGCGCGTAGCCGCCCGCCTTCACCAGCGGCGGAAAGAGCGTCGGGCGCTTGCGGTGATAGAGCAGCTTCAGGCTGCCGTGGACGAGTTGGGCGCCGATCCAGGCGACGCCGACGACCTCCGCCGACCTTCGACCCTTCGTCTGCCCCTTCCAGGCCATCATCCCGATCGCGATCGGCACCGTGACGGGGCCCGACGCCAGATCCGTCGCCCGGCGCATCGCGCGGGTCCAGTTCTTCCCATGGCGGCTGTGGAGCGCGAGCGCGAGCGTGCGGTCCAGCGCCCAGCGGTTCGCCGCGACCGGCTCGCGCGCCGCGCGGTGCGCCCGGACCGACTCCCCCGGGGTCGGGATCGCGTCCTCGGTGCTCTCCGGCTTGATCAGCAGGTCGGAGATGAGATCCATCGGCTTTTCGTAGGGCTGGCTCATCCGTCAACGCCCATCCGCCCGGAGGCGGTCTTCCCTGTGTCCATCCCGCTGAGACGCCCTTCCTGAAATCCCGGCGAAACCGCCGATGCCGGTTTCCCAGCCGAAAGACGAGGCATTGCCTCGTCCCAATTCCCGTACATATGCAGGATGTCAGCCAAGGAACTCAAGCGTCAAGAGCCGCCGGGCGCACGGCGACCTCAAGACATCGGCCCCTCTGTCGGCGGCGACCGACCGTCGTTCCACGAAGCCTAAAACCGGGGGATCCGTGCCTGTCCGATGTCGAGCCGCGCCGTCGTCGCCGGCAACAGGTAGGTGCGGACATGGAGGTCCGCCCCTGCGAGCGGAGCACCTTTGCATACACGCCCGACCCAAGCCAGCCGAAAGGGTCCGCCGACGCGACGGTCAGCGGCGGCGGCCGCGGGGATCGAACGCGTCGCGGAGGCCGTCGCCGACGAGGTTCATCGCGAGGACGGTGACCGCGAGGGCGAGCCCGGGCCCGGTCGTGATCCACCAGGCGTCGCGAAGATAGGTCCGGCCCTCCGAGACCATCAAGCCCCCGTTCCGACCGCGGCGGCTGCACGCCGAACCCCAGGAACGACAACGCCGCGCCGTTCAGGATCGAATAGGCGACGCCGATCGTGGCCAGGATCACGACCGGCGCGACGATGTTGGGCAGGATGTGGCGCAGGATCACGCGGAGGCCGGAGCAGCCCGCGACGCGGGCCGCGTCGATGTAGGGCTCGCGCTTGATCGAGAGCACGGTTCCGCGGACCACCCGCGCGTAGACCGGGATCGTGCCGACGCCGACCGCGAGGATCACGTTCCGGACCGAGGCGCCGAGCGCGGCCACGATCGCGATCGCGAGCAGGAGACCGGGAAAGGCGAGCAGCATGTCGATGAAGCGCATGATCATGCCGTCGACGATCGACTCCGAGTAGCCCGCGATCAGGCCCAGCGCCATCCCGACCAGCACGCTGATCGCGACCGCGAAGAGGCCGATCTGCAGCGAGACGTGCGCCCCCGCGATCACGCGCGAGAGGACGTCGCGGCCGTACTGGTCGGTCCCCAGCAGATGCGATGCGCTCGGGCTCCTGAGGGCGGCGGCGGGCTCCACCGCCAGCGGGTCGTACGGCTCGATCCAGCGCGCGAAGATCGTGACGACGATCAGGAGCGCGAGGACGGCCGCTCCGGCGACCGCGCCCGCGCTCCCGGAATAGCTCCGCCAGAGTCTGCCGGACTTGCCGATGGGCGACCGGCTCTCGACGGTGGTCAAGCCGGACCGGCTGGCCGCTCCAGGAGTCGCGGCGACGGGCTTGGTGGACATGTCGCTTCCCCGGTTCACGATGAGGCGTGGCGTCCGGCGGGTTCGTCAGCTGTAGCGGATCCGGGGATCCAGAAATCCGTAAAGGATGTCGACCAGCAGGTTCACGATCACGTACGCCGTCGCCGCGAAGAGGACGACGCCTTGGACGACGGTGTAGTCCTTCGCGATGATCGCGGTCACGGCCAGGCGTCCGATCCCTTGGCGCGAAAAGACC
>JBPCRG010000465.1:0-6278 GCA_050997095.1 Thermomicrobiales bacterium
CCACATGGGCTTCCACTTCCCGGTGATGCCGCGGATCTTCCTCAGCGTGAAGCGCGAGGAACCCAGCGCGATCCTCGAGATTATGCGCGCGACCCCGGACAAGCCGCCCGATGCGCAGTGGTGCGTCTTCCTCCGCAATCACGACGAGCTGACGCTGGAGATGGTGACCGAGGACGAGCGGCAGGAGCTGTGGGCCGACTATGCATCCGAGCCGCGGATGCGCTGCAATCTCGGGATCCGCCGCCGACTCGCGCCGTTGGTCGACAACGACCCCGCGGTGCTCCGACTACTCAACAGCCTCATGTTCTCGCTCCCCGGCTCACCAATCATCTACTACGGCGACGAGCTCGGCATGGGCGACAACATCTGGCTGTACGACCGAAACGGTGTCCGGACGCCGATGCAGTGGAACGCCGAGCCGAACGCCGGCTTCTCCTTCGCCGGCTGGGGCGGCCTCTACGCCCCGATCATCTCGGACCCCATCTACGGGTTCCAGCACATCAACGTCGAGGAGCAGACCAACAACCCCACGTCGCTCCTCAACTGGGTCAAGTCCCTGCTCGCGCTGCGCCGGGAGCACCGTGCGTTCTGATGCGGCGCTTTCGCGGGGGTCGCGGTCGAGAACACCAAGGTCGTCGCCTTCACCCGCTGCACCGAGGACGAGACGATCCTCTGCGTGATGAACCTCGGCCGGAGCCCGCAGACCGGAGACCTCGACCTCGGGAGATTCGAGGGCGCGGCCGTGGCCGACCTTTTCGGGGGAGTCGCGTTTCCCGAGGTCGGCCCCGGCCACTATCGGGTGACCCTCGGCGCCCGCGGCTACTACTGGCTTGCGCTGGGCGGGGGGCGCACATCGCATGAGTGACCGGAAGGCGACGATCCTCGACCGGACGTGGCTCGACCTGCACGGCGATGAACTCGCCTCGCGGCTGGTGGGCCTCTGGGCGACGCGGCAACGGTGGTTCGGAGACAAGTCGAGAGTCGTCACCGGCGTCACGACGCCGTTCGCCCAGCCGATCGTCGAATCCGCGAGTCTGTTCCTGCTCACAATCTTGGAATTTGCCTTTGAGAGCGGTCCCTCCGCCCGCTACTTCATCCCGCTGTCGGCGCCGGGAGCATCCGGATCCAGCGCAAGCATTGGCTCGTGCGGAGGAATCTCGTTCAGCGACGCGATCACGGATGAATGGTTCCTGCGCTGGCTCGGCACCTCGGCGGCCGAGCCCTCCTCCGCCACCGCGGAGGAGGGCTCGACAACCTGGCACGGCGTCGGCGATGGGATCTCAGGGCTCTCCGACCCGAACGTGACGATTCGTCCCTTGACCGTGGAGCAGAGCAACAGTTCGGTGCTCTACGGCGAACACACCCTCGTCAAGCTGCTCCGAAAGCTGCAACCGGGACAAAACCTGGAGATCGAGATCTCGCGGTACCTGACGACGAGAACCAGCTTTCGGAATGCGCCCCGGCTTCAGGGTTGGTGGACCGTGGAGGTCGGCGGCGAGGAGATCGCGCTTGCCGTCGCTCAGTCGTTCGAGAAAAGCGACGGGGATGGTTGGCGCTATGCGTGCAAAGCGATGGGGTCGGTCACTGATCTGTTTTCGGCCACCGCCGTCCGTCTGGGCGAGCGTACGGCGGAACTCCATCTCGCCTTGGGGGCGGACGTGGGACTGCCGGATTTCGCGCCGGAGCCGATCGGTCCCGACGACGTCGATACCTGGAGCCGCGAACTCTCTGACAACATCGGCAAGGCGGAGGAAGCCATCCGCGCGACCCTCTTCACCGGTGACGGACGCACGCGGGATCTGAAGATCGCATTCCTGGACGCGGCGGACCGGCTCTCGCAGCAGACCCGGGGGTTCGAGGGCCTGCTCGGCTGCGCGAAGATCCGCGTCCATGGCGACTACCATCTCGGCCAGACCCTGCGGACCGCCGACGGCGACTGGGTCATCCTGGACTTCGAAGGGGAGCCCGGCCGACCGCTCGCGCAGCGCCGCGCCAAGACGTCGCCGCTGAAGGACGTCGCCGGCATGCTCCGCTCGTTCGGGTATGCGCAGGCTTCCATCCAGCGCAAAATCTTCGGCGGGGGTCCGGACGCGCTTTCAGCCGACGTACAGTTTTTGCCTCGGGAACGGGCCGCGCGGGATGCGTTCCTGACAGCGTACATCGCGACCGCCCGGGCGGGTCGGCAAACCTTTTTGCCCGCCAAAAGCGAGGATCTCAGCCAAGCGATCGCCGCTTGGGAGATCGACAAGGCCTTCTACGAGATCCTGTACGAACTCGACAACCGGCCGGACTGGGTCTGGCTGCCGCTCTCCGCGGTCATGAGATACGCCTGACGTCCCGTCGTCCCGCGGCGCAGCTCAAACCGGAAGTTCGGCGCTGCCCTGACGCGCCTTGAAGACCCGGTAGTCGATCCCCGGGAACGGGTTGTCCCGCTCGGCGAGCGCCGAGAGGAATACCCGGCCTTCCGCGTCGAGCGGCCCGTCCTTGTCGATCACCTCGACGAGATGGCCGAAGCGCTCGATGTGCTCCGTGAACCGCTGCGACGCGTACTCCTTCGCCTGCCCCGTGGTGACGAGGAAGGGCCAGTCGCTGCTCTGCAGCAGCACCAACTCGCGGGCGGCCTGATTCAGCAGTGCGAGCGAATCGCCCTCGGCTTCAGGATGGTCGGCGACCAGCTGCTCCATCCGGCGTTCCGCGGCGTGGACCTGGGGCCACATCCACTGGGTGTCGACGTTCATCCACGTGAAATGGCCGCCGCCGGCTCCCCAGCTCGACTCCGGAAGCGCCAAGACCCGCTCCGGCGCGTGCCGTTCGACGATCCCGCTCGCCGTCGCCAGTTCGATGTCCGGGCGCTGCGCGAAGAGGCGGAGCACCTCCTTGAGCCAGTCCACGCCCTCTAACCACCAATGCCCGAAGAGTTCGGTGTCGTAGGCGGAGGAGATCACGCCGAATTCTCCGGTCCGTTCGTGGTACTCGCGCAGCAGCGACTCGGACAGGTCGACGAAATGCCGGGCGTGGCTCTTGGTCTGCTGCTGCGCCTGCGCCGGATCGTACGGCGGCTTCTGGCCGAGATCGATCTCCTTGCCGCCGATCCGCCAATATTGCAGCCCGGAGACCCCGTCTTTGCGATGGAATTCGCGGTAGGCGAAGTCGCCCGGATAGCCGAACGTGCCCGACCAGACCTGCTGCCCTGTCTGGTTGTTGCGGCCAAGCACGGCGACCTGCCCCGGCGCGTCGCCGACCCAATAGGCCTGAAAAGTCGTTCCCGGCTCGGTCTGGGCGTCGGCGGTGATCTTGACCGCGTAGCGCCTGGGGACCGAGCTGTAGGGGCCGATGGCCTCGCCCGCGGCCTTGCCCACCGGCAGACCGCCCTCGACCGTGTGCGTCTCGCTGAAGAAGACCTCGATGCCTTGCGCCGCCAGGAACGACTCGATGCCCGGCCTCCGGACCGTCTGGCCGGACTCCTCCTCGTCGTAGGCCGGACGATAGGCGCATTCGGGCAGCCAGATCGCCTTCGGCCGTCGGCCGAAGCGGTGCTCGTAGGCGGCGACGCCGGTCTGGATCTGGCCGAAGATGGTCGAATCGCGGGCCATCAGCGGCAGATAGCCGTGGGTGGCGGCGGAGGTCGCGATCTCGATGTGCCCGCCGTCCTGCAGGGCCCGGAACGCGCCGATCAGGTCGCTGCCGTAGCGGTCACGAAAGCTCGTCAATTGCCGGGCGTACCAATGGTGGTAGAACCGGGCGAGGTCGCGGAGATCCGTCTCGCCGGACTGCTCGAAGCGGCCGACGTCGCTCGCGGCCCAGGCGGCCCGCTCCGCGGCGTAGTGGATGAAATGGTCCACGATCAACGGGTCCGCCAGCTGCTCCGCCAGGATCGGCGTGATCCCGATGGTCAGGTGGAACGGGACGCCGTCCTTGACCAGATCGTTCAGCGCGTTCAGCAGCGGAACGTACGTCTCCGCGATCGCCTCGTGCACCCACTCCTCGCCGTGCGGCCACATCCCCGCCTGACGCGCGTACGGGAGGTGGCTGTGCAGGACGAACGTGAACGCTCCAATGCTGGACATCGTTGTCTTCCCTTTCGATGACGCGGTGAAGTCGAGAATGAATCGTGGTCGGAACGATCGCTGAGATGTGGGTTGTCGTCGCGTGCCGCACGCAGTGTAATCAAACCGACCCGGAATCGGTGACGACAGCGCGCCCGTAGAGCGCGGCGAGCTCGGCCAGGCCGTTCGCAAGACCCGGATCGAGGCTCTCCGGGCGAAAACGCCACGACCAGTTTCCGTTCGGCGTGCCGGGCACGTTCATCCGCGCCTCGTCGCCGAGCCGCATCGCGTCCTGAAGCGGAACGATCGCCAGATCGGCGACGGAGGCCATCGCCAGCCGGATGAAGTCCCAGGCGATGTCCGACCCGTCCCGGCCGATGTATGCCTGAACCTGCGCACGCGCGCCTGCCGGAAGCGCGTCGAACCAGCCGCGCGTCGTCTGGTTGTCGTGCGTGCCCGGATAGACGACGAGCAGGCGTTCGAAGTTGTGCGGCAGATAGATGTTGGCGGCGTCGCCGTCGAACGCGAACTGGAGGACGGCCATGCCCGGCAGGTCGAGGTCGCGGCGCAGCTCCCGCACATCCTCCGTGATCAGCCCGAGGTCCTCGACGATCAACGGAAGCGATCCGAGCGCGTTCAGCACGGCGTCGAAGAGTTCCCGGCCAGGGCCGGGCTCCCAGTTTCCGGACGCCGCCGTCACGGCGTCGGCAGGCACGGTCCAGGCGGCGGCGAATCCCCGGAAATGGTCGATCCGGACGATGTCGACGGTCGAAAGCGCGTTCGCGAAGCGCGAGATCCACCATCGGTAACCCGTGGCGGCGATTTTCGGCCAATCGTAGAGCGGGTTGCCCCACAGCTGGCCCGTCGCGGAGAAATAGTCCGGCGGAACCCCGGCGACGACGGCGGGAAGCCCGTCCGCGTTCAGCCGGAAGTTCTCCTGGTTCGCCCAGACGTCAGCGCTGTCGTGGGCCACGAAGATGGGGATGTCCCCGATTACCGCGATGCCCCGCGCACGGGCCGCGGCGCGGACGGCGTTCCACTGCCGCCGGAAGACGAACTGGACGAAGGCGTGGTACTCGACGTTCCCGCCGAGTTCGCGCTGCCAGCGCCGCACCGCCTCGGGTTCGCGGCGCTTCAGCGCCGGGTCCCAATCGAGCCACGACTGCCCGCCATGGGCATCCTTCGCGGCCATGAAGAGCGCGAAATCGTCCAGCCAGCCCGCTTCCTGCCGCGCGAAGTCGTCGAGTTCGGTTTGAAGCGCGACGCTGGGTCCGGCTCGGAACCGCTCGAACGCCCGGTGCAGCCGGTG
Source organism: Thermomicrobiales bacterium (assembly GCA_050997095.1). Classification (GTDB taxonomy): domain Bacteria; phylum Chloroflexota; class Chloroflexia; order Thermomicrobiales; family UBA6265; genus JBPCRG01. The sequence goes on from JBPCRG010000465.1 coordinate 5,356, forward strand.
CTCCTTGAAGCCGCGCACCTGCTCGAACTCGACGCGGTCCGACGGAAATCCGAATTCGGTCCGGAGGTCGGACTCGTCCAGCAGTCCGTCCGCGGCGAGGGAATCGAGCGAGATCAGGAGCGGGTTGCCGGCGAACGCCGAGACCGAGGAGTACGGGGAATCGCCGAGACCGGTCGGGACGAGCGGCATGACCTGCCAGAAGCGCTGCCCGGCCGCCGCCAGCCAGTCGAGAAACGCGGATGCCCCCCAGCCGAGGTCACCGATGCCGTGGTTCCCGGGGAACGACGTCGGGTGGGCGAGGATTCCGCTCCCGCGGTCGAATGCCATGCGCAATGCTCCCGAACCGCGGCCGGCTACGCCGCCGACCGTGCTTGTCGTCGTCCCGACCTAGGGCTCCTCAAGACTGTCGCGAAGGATGTCCATGTGCTCCAGCGCGAGACCGGTCCCGATCGCGACGCAGGAGAGCGGGTCGTCCGCGACGTAGCACGGAACCCCGGTCACCTCGGTCAGCAAGTCCGGCAGATGCCGCAGCAGCGCTCCGCCGCCGGTCAGGATCATGCCCTTGTCGATGATGTCGGAGGAGAGTTCCGGAGGGGTGTCCTCGAGCACGGCGCGCACGGCGCCGATGATCGCCTCCAAGGGGTCGGTGATCGCGTCGGTGATCTCGTTCGCGTGGATCTGGATCGTCCGCGGCAGACCGGCGACCTCGTCGCGGCCGCGGACCTCCATGACCTCCTCGTCCTCGACCGGCATCGCGCTGCCGATCTGGATCTTGACCTCCTCCGCGGTCCGCTCGCCGATCCGGAGGTTGTATTTGCGCTTGATGTAGTTGCTGATCGCCTCGTCGAACTTGTTGCCGCCGACGCGCAGCGAGCGGGCCACCACGATCCCGTTCAGCGAGATCACCGCGACCTCCGTGGTGC
>JBPCRG010000530.1:0-7289 GCA_050997095.1 Thermomicrobiales bacterium
GGCTGACACAACCCCCACCATGACAGGAGCGAAAAGTGACGGGGCGATCGATAATTTTGGGCATCGGGCCGGCTCCGCTTTCGGCGGGGAATGAGCGGTAAGTCAGCCGTCCCCAGGACCGGGCGCATCATCAGTGAGCCACCGGCCCATCCGCTCCCCGATGACGAGACCAGGGAGATTCGGGGTGGCGCGGGGGATGACGGGCATGATCGAGCAGTCGGCCACGTAGCCTCCTTCGACGCCGTGGATCCGGCCGCGGGCGTCGACGACGGCTCCGGGGTCGCCCGCGGGGCCCATCTTGCACGTGCCGACCGGATGGTAGTAGTGGACGACATTGCGTTCGATACACTCGGCGATCGTGGTTGGCGACGCGACCGCGGTACCGGGCGACGTCTCGCGCCCGAGCAAAGCCGCCAGCCGCGACTCCCCGGCCAGCTCGCGCCCGATCGCGATCGCGTCCACAAGCACCCGGCGATCCGCATGATCGGGATCCGAGAGGTAGCCATGGTTGATGCAGGGAGGGGCGGTCGGGTCGGGACTCGACAGCGTCAGGCGTCCGCGGGATCTCGGCGTCATGCAGGCCACCGGGATGATGAACGACCAGCCGGAGCCGCGATCGGCGTAGGGGCTGCCCTCGGGGTAGAGATGGATGTCGAAGGCCTCTGCGCAGGAGGACGAGCGAAGCTTCGCGATTGTCTGCTCCTCGGGGAGCCAACGGTCTCGTCCGAAGCTGGTCATCCGTGCGATCAGCTCCTTCGTCCCCGAGTATTGGAGGTAGACGGCCGGGTGGTCGTGCAGATTCTCGCCGACGCCGGGAAGCGCCATCGTCGGAGCGATGCCGAGCGCACGCAGCGCGTCGGGGGTGCCGATGCCCGAGCGGAGCAGGATCGCGGGCGAGCCGTAGGTCCCTGCGGCGACCACGACCCGCGCCGCGCGGATGGTCGCCGGGCCTTCGTCAGTGACGACGACCACGCCGACGACCCGTCCGGCTTCGATCACGAGTCGGTCGACCGGCGCGTCGCCGACCACGCTGAAGTTCGGTCGCCCGCGGACCGGGTCGACGTAGGCGAACGCGGCGTTCCAGCGCACGCCCTCCGCGATGTTCGACGGGCTCGCGGCTATCCCGACCGGCTGGTCGAGGTCGTTCAGATCCTCGACCAATGGGATGCCGGCCGACGGGGCCGCGGCGAGCATGGCGGCGTGGTAGGGGGTGATCTCGTCCGGCGCCGGGATGCGCACCCGCATCCTGGCCGACGCCGAGCGGAAGAACGGCAGCAGCTCGTCGGTGCTCCAGCCGTCGCCGCCGAATTCGGCCCAGCCGTCGTAGTCGGCGCGGCTGCCCCAGATCGCCGCGCAGCCGTTGTGCGACGAGCAGCCGCCCATCACCCGGGCCCGCTGGAACGGGATCGTCCGCGTCGGATACGACCGGCCGCTGTCGTACCCCCACGGGTGCGACTCCGCGAGGTCGCGGGCGTCGAGCAGATCGGCGGGCCAGCCGCCGCCGACGTGCGGACCGTAGTCCGGCCCCGCTTCGAGGAGCAGCACCGATTCGTCCGACCGCGCGGCCAGCGTGCCGGCGACGGCGCACCCGGCCGGACCGCCGCCGACGACGATCGTGTCCGCATAAGCCGGAAGTCGCCGCATCAAATCACCCTCACGCGAACAGCTCGGAGATCGGAAAGCTGAATCCGGGCAGCACGTCGCCGGTGTCGAAGAGGTGGTCGCCCTTCAGCGTCACCGCGGTCCCGTCGGGCCGGTGGAGGGAGACTTGAGCGAGTTTCGGCCAGACCACGACAACCATCCGCACCCCTGCCCGGAGGTAGACGTCCACTTTCGCGTGAAGCTCCGGGGCGCGGTCGCCGCTGGAGACGATCTCGACCACCAGATCCGGCGCAAGCTCGGGGAACACATTTCCATCGGTCAGAAGAGGGGCGCGGTCATTTCGGACGAACGAGATGTCGGGGGCCAAGACGCTGTCGGGATTTCGAGAGACGACGAATCCCGAATCAGTCGAGGCGACCCCGATTGGCAATTTGTCGAGGAACAGAGACAGCCGATGCCCGAAGCGCAGCGCGATCACTCCGCGGGTCCATTGCGGAGGCGTGGTCTCGATCAGCTCCCCAGCCAGCAGCTCCCATGAATCCCCTTGATCAATGAGGGATTCGATCTCTTCGACGGTGATGAGTTTGACCGCGGCGACCATCGCGATGGCTACCCTACATCGCGATGGCTACCCTCCAAGGAACGATGAGGTCGATGCGTCTTCAGACAGTATCCAACGTGCCTTGACGGGCTGCGAGGCGGACGACGAGATTCTTCCTTCGTCAGAATGACAGGCGGGGCGCCTCCCCAACCTGTCATTCCGAGCGGAGCCCGCAGGCGCAATCGTCGAAGACCTCGTTGTCTGTCCCAAGAACCGCCGGACGCTGGGGAGGCTCACAAAACCGTCGTCGTCGGCGCCGGGTAGGGGCGGACACGGAGTTCCGCCCTCGCCGCCGTCGCGAACCGCGGGCGGACACGGAGGTCCGTTCCTACCCGACGGTCGCCTCCGGGGCGCCGCCGAGGAGCGAAGCACCGTTTGGAATACGCCCTACGCCGGCGCCGCTGCCGAGGCGGCGGAGGACGGTCTGCAGGATGCCGCCGTTGCGGTAGTACTCGATCTCGACGTGGCTGTCGATCCGGGCGATCGCGCCGAATTGCAGCGTGGTGCCGTCCTCCCTGGTCGCGGCGACGCCGAGGCGCTTGCGGGGGGCGAGGCCGTCGGCGATCCCGGTGATGGAGAACGTCTCGCGGCCGGTGAGGCCGAGCGAGGCGGCGCTCTCGCCGGGCAGGAACTGCATCGGGAGGACGCCCATGCCGACGAGGTTCGAGCGGTGGATGCGCTCGAAGCTCTCGGCGATCACGGCCTTGATCCCGAGCAGGAGCGTGCCCTTCGCCGCCCAGTCGCGGGACGATCCGGTGCCGTACTCCTTGCCGGCGATCGCGATCAGCGGGGTTCCCGCCTCTTGATAGGTCATGGAGGCGTCGTAAATGCTCATCTCCTCGCCGGAGGGGAAGTGGATCGTGATGTTCCCCTCCTTGCCCGGCGTGAGCAGGTTCTTGAGCCGGATGTTGGCGAAGGTGCCGCGGATCATCACCTCATGGTTGCCGCGGCGGGAGCCGTAGGAGTTGAAGTCGAGCAGTTTGACGTCGTTGTTGATCAGATACTGGCCGGCCGGGCTGCCCTTCGCGATCGACCCGGCGGGCGAGATGTGGTCGGTCGTGACCGAGTCGGGCAGCAGGACGAGCACCCGCGCCCCGGCGATGTCGATGGTCGGGCCCGGCTCGGGGGCGAGGTCGATGAAGTACGGCGGCTCCTGGACGTAGGTCGACTCGGGATCCCACTCGTAGAGGTTGCCGGTCGGCACCGGCAGCCCCTGCCAGCGCTCGTCGCCGGCGAAGACGGTCCGGTACTCCTCGGCGTACATCGCGGCGTCGATCGACGACTCGATCGTCGAGGAGACCTCCTCGGGGGTCGGCCAGATGTCGCGCAGGAAGACCGGCTCGCCGTTGCGGTCGAAGCCGAGCGGGTCTTCGTGCAGATTGATGTCGACGGTGCCCGCGAGCGCGTAGGCGACGACCAGCGGGGGCGACGCCAGAAACGACGCGCGGACCTGCGGATGGATCCGGCCCTCGAAGTTGCGGTTGCCGGAGAGCACCGCCGCGACGATCAGCTCGTTGGCGTCGACCGCGTCGGCGACCGGCTGCGGCAGCGGACCGCTGTTGCCGATGCAGGTCGTGCAGCCGTAGCCGACCGTGTGGAAGCCGAGCGCCTACAGATAGGGGAGTAGCCCCGAGCGCTCGAGGTATCGGGTCACGACCTGCGAGCCCGGCGCGAGGCTCGTCTTGACGTAGCGGGGCACGTCGAGACCGTGCTCGACGGCCTTCTTCGCGAGCAGCCCGGCCCCGATCATCACCGACGGGTTTGAGGTGTTGGTGCACGAGGTGATCGCGGCGATCGCGACCGCCCCTTGGTGCAGCATGGTGGTGTCGGCCCCGATCCGGACCGGGACCTCGCCGACGATCGGCGGGCTCTTCCGCGCGACCAGCGTGGCGACCGCGGAATCGTGGGCCGGGCCGCCCTCGCCCTCCATCCGGACGATCTCCTCGACGTGCGCGGCGGGAATCTCCTGGCCCTCGAACTTCTGGGGGAAGGCGCTGCGGAAGACGCGGCAGACGTCGTCCACCGCCACCCGGTCCTGCGGCCGGCGGGGCCCGGCGACGCTGGGCACGACCGTCGAGAGGTCAAGCTCCAGCAGATCGTTGAAGAGGGGGTCCGGCGTCTCGTCGGTCCGGAAGAGCGACTGCTCCTTGCAATAGCGCTCGACCAGATCGACCTGGTCGTCGCTGCGCCCGGTCATCCGCAGATAGCGCAGCGTCTCCTCGTCCACCGGGAAGAAGGACGCCGTGGCGCCGTACTCGGGGGCCATGTTCGCGATCGTGGCCCGGTCGGCGAGGGTCAGGCTGCTGAGGCCGACCCCGCAGAACTCGACGAAGCGCCCGACGACGCCGTAGTTGCGCAGCAGTTGGGTGACATACAGCACGAGGTCGGTCGCGGTCGCCCCCGGCCGGAGCGCGCCCACGAGGCGGACCCCGATCACCTCGGGCATCAGCTGATGGAGCGGCTGGCCGAGCAGCACCGCCTCCGCCTCGATCCCGCCGACGCCCCAGCCGAGCACGCCGAGGCCGTTGATCATCGTCGTGTGGGAGTCGGTGCCGACCACCGTGTCCGGGAACGCGACCGTCTCGCCGAGGGCGATCTGGCGCGTGCTCACGACCTGGGCCAGATACTCGAGATTGACCTGATGGACGATGCCGGTGCCGGGGGGGACGACCCGGAAGTTCTGGAACGACTGCTGCGCCCAGCGCAGGAGCGCGTACCGCTCGCTGTTGCGCTCGTACTCCATCGCGACGTTGCTGCCGAGCGAGAGCACCGTGCCGAACCGGTCGACCTGGACCGAGTGGTCGATCACGAGGTCGGCGGGCACGAGAGGATTGATCCGGATCACGTCGCCGCCCAGCCGCGCGACCGCCGCGCGCATCGCCGCGAGGTCGACGACGGCGGGCACGCCGGTGAAGTCCTGAAGCAGGACGCGCCCCGGGAGGAAGGCGAGCTCGACGTCCTCCGCCGACGCCGCCGGAGTCCAGCCCGCGAGCGTCTTGACGTCGGCCTCGTCGACGAATTCGCTGCCTGCGTTGCGCAGCAGATTCTCGAGCAGGATCCGGACCGTGAACGGAAGCGAGTCGAGGTCGGCCAGCCCCTGCTCGGCGAGCGTGGCGAGCCGGTAGTAGGAGACGGTCGTGCCCTGACCCGTCGTCAGCGTCGCGCGCGCGCCGAACGGATCCGGACGGGTGGCGGCAGTCGCGAAGTCCATCAAGTATTTCCTTTCCCTCTTATGCGGAGCCGGTCCGTCGAGACCGCCGCGTGTGCTCGGTGGGCGCCGCTCTCAACGCCACGCGGGGAGGCGGACAAACCATCGCGGCGTTTGGTCAATTTTAGCGGATGTCGAAGCCTCCCCCTCGGGACCATTCGAAGCCGAGTCTGAGCGATCAGCCTGCTCTCGGGGCGGACGGGATGCATCGTCCATCCTCAATTGTCGGGATAGGGAGAGGACGACGAGATTCTTCCTTCGTCAGAATGACAATCAAGGGGGTCATCCCGAGGCACGAAGAATCCCGTCGACGTCGTTTCGATGGATCAGACGACGATGGACGGAGCACTGAGAACGTCGGTTGCGGCGGGGCGGTCGGATCGTTTGGAGCAGTGTTCGGGTGAATCGACCCGCCGCTGGTCAACGAGAGATTCCTCCAAAGTGCACCCGGCTCAGTCATCATAAGAGCGACCGGCGATAGGTGACAGGCAGGCACGGACCAGACGACCATGGAGGTGTTGAGATCTCGGTGTTCGCCGGAGGATTCTGCCTGCCGTGCCAGTATGCGTGCTCACCCCCGTCTGGGAACAGTTCTCGGCGTTGCTGCCGATCTGTCCCGAGTTCGTGCCGACGCATCCGCTGGGGTGTCACCGCAAGCGGGTCTCGGACCGGGTGGTCTTCGATCACGTCGTCTTGGCGTTGGTCCATGGCTCGGGGTATGAACGGATCGCCTCGCCCGGCTGCTCGGACCGCACGATTCGACGCCGGGTGCGCGCGTGGGCGGAGGACGGGCTGGCGGAGCACCTCCACCGGCTGGCGCTGGAGCAATACGACCACCTGATCGGGCTCGATCCGGCCGACGTGGTGGTGGATGGCTGCATCACCAAAGCCCCTGGCGGTGGGGAGAAGGCTGGCCGATCCCCCGTGGACCGCGGCAAGCAGGGGCTGAAACGCTCCACCTTGACCGATGCGACGGGAATTCCGCTCCACCCGGTTTCGGCGGGCGCCAACCGCCACGACGCGCCGCTCCTCGCCCCCACCCTCGCGGGGCTCGATCTCCTCGGTCCCCTGCCGCCCGTCATCACGCTCCACCCCGATCGAGGCTACGACAGCGCCGTCGTTTGCACCCTCCTGAGCGACCTCGGCCCGACCGGCGAGATCGCCCGCAAGGGCATCCCCGCTCCGATCCAGGTGGGGAAGCGGTGGGTGGTCGAACGGACGCAGTCCCGGATGAACGGCTACGGCAAACTGCGGCGCTGCACGGAACGCGCCGGGGTGGTCATCGATTTCTGCCTCTTCTTGGCCGCTGCGCTCGTCATCGCGCGGAGCCTGATACAACGAGCGCGGGAGACCTTTCGTTGGGACGGCCGACCCACGACCCGGAGACTCAAGTGATGCCTAGTGCCGGTCGCTCTAAATCTCCATCGCTCCTCGCCGGTTGAGGCGTCCAGCGCGTAGACATTATCGTCATAGCTGCCTACATAAATCACGCCCCCGGATCGTGGTGGCTCCCCGTGGAGCAGGTCCCGGTTCAACTCCGGCGCGACGCGCGTTGCCGCGAAACATTGTCGCCGCCGTCGGGTTCTGCGCAGGCCGGGACGTTTGTCCCTCCCGTTCTGGGGCAAGTTGTGTCTAGTCCGCCAGGCCGCCGCCCATACAATGGGCCCAACGGCCTGGCCCGAAGGGGAAGCGGGCGGCAGGGGAAGCGGGCGACAATGGTAGCCTTCAACGGCGGGACGGCGTTTTCGCCGCAGTTTTGCCTAAGAGCGCCTATCAAAACCGTCACCGGAGGTGGTTCCAGCAGATGAGGGCGCAGCCCAAGGAGAGGAACGCCCTGTGGCTGTCGGCTCGGCGCTCGTAGCGGATCGTGAGCCGGCG
>JBPCRG010000548.1:0-2609 GCA_050997095.1 Thermomicrobiales bacterium
GAAACAGGAGTGCACCCCGGCCCAGCCCGGCCGATTTCAATAGTGGCGCAACCATGTATCCTGCAATCGTGGCAAATGCGAAAGGAATCGACGTGCAATTCCGGCTCTTCGCGCCCTATACCGCATCGGTCGACCTGCTCGGCTCCTGGTCGTCCGACCCGGTTCCGATGCGCCAGGACGACCGCGGGGAGTGGTGCGTCGATGTTCCGCTCGTCGACGGCCGACACGGCTACAAGTTCCGGCTGCCGTCGCTCTCCCCTTTTCTGGACGGGGCCGTCGTCGAAATCACCGATCCCCAGGCGCGGCTCGTCGACGAATGGGACGGCGACAAGAGCGTGATCGTCGTCAAGGATGGCCGCGACGTCACGGTCGATCCCGACTTCGCCTGGCGGCACGACGACGTTCCCCTGCCGCAGGACCACGAGCTCACGATCTACGAGCTGCACATCGCCGAGTTCGGGTGGGCCGGCGACCGGCCGGGGACCTTCGCCACCGCCGCCGCCCGGCTGGACTATCTGCGCGACCTCGGCGTGACCGCGGTCGAGTTCATGCCGATCGCCGCCTTCCCCGGCGACAAGGCTGGGGGATACAACATCCGCCACCCCTTCGCGGTCGAGAACGTCTACGGCGGACCGGCCGATCTGAAGCGGTTCGTCGACGAGTGCCACGCGCGGGGCATGCGCGCGATCATGGATCTGGTCCTCAACCACACCGAGACCGAGTCGTCGCTGACCAAGATCGACTTCCACTACTGGTTCCGCAACGACCGCGAGGGCGAGCAGTCGTTCGGGCCGAAGTTCGACTACGAGCGCGTCGACGCCAAACTCGATCTCATGCCCGCCCGCCGCTACGCCCAGGAGATCGCGGCGTACTGGCTCGGCGAATATCACCTGGACGGCTACCGCCTCGACGCCACCGCGATCCTCGACAACTTCGACCTGGTCGGCGAGGTCCGCGCGATCGCGAACGACCGTTCGGGCGGCAAACCGGTTTACATCGTCGCCGAGCAACTGCCGGAGGACCCCGCGACCGCGACCGGCGACGGCCCCGCCGACGGAGCCTGGCATCAGCGCTTCGAGACGAGCGTGGTGCCCATCCTCTGCGAGGAGCCCGGCGCCTCGGTCGCCGCGCTCGCCGAGGCGCTCCAGCCGCGGAACCACGGGTACGCCCTGCCGGCGCTCGTCGTCAACTACATCGAGTCGCACGACGAATTCACGCTGATGCAGCGGCTCGCCGAGCGCGGGATCTTCGAAGACAAGGCGTTCCGCAAGAACAAGCTCGGCGCGACCCTGCTCTTCACCGCGGTCGGCAACCCCATGATCTACCAGGGCCAGGAGTTCGGCGGCCACCGCCGCCGCGACCTCGAGATCCGGCCGCTCCAGTGGGACCTCCTCGACGGCGACTACGGCCTGCACCTCAAAGAGCACTACGCCTTTCTCGCCCGGACCCGGCGCGACTCGCCCGCGCTCAAAGGCGATGAGCTCGCGCTCCTGCATGTCGACGAAGCGGCCGGCGTCCTCGCCTATCAGCGCGGCCCCGCCGAGGTCGTGATCGTCGCCAACCTCCGGGACGACGAACGCGCGCTCACCGTCCCCTTCCCTGCCGGAAACTGGCGCGAACTGACGTTCGGGTACGACATCGAAGTGCCGGACAACATCATGACGGATTCATTCCCGGCGTCGTCAGCGAAGATCTACGTCCGGAGCCAGCCCCGATAGTCCGGATTCCGTCCCCCGCGTCACCGCTTCGTCCTGACCTCAACGGGCCATCGAGAGTCGCCGCCGCGCATGGTATCGTGGACGTCATTGCCCAGCATCCGGCGACCGCAGCTTCTCGGCATGCCCCATCGTCGGCGCCCTCCGCGCCCCAGCCGTCAGCTCCCGCCCAAGACCCGGCCGTCGATCCACCATGATCGCAGCGCAGCAGAACCAGGAGGCGGGATTGATCTCACTGAACGCGTTGGGCCGCCGACTCCGCGGATTGAACGTCTCCGCACGCAAGCCTCGGCGCCCCGGATTCGCCCTGCCCGGCCTCGAAGCCGCCGTCGTCGCGGCGCTGCTGCTCGTCGCCACCATCTCCGCGCCCGGCGGAGTTTCGGCGAGCGTCCCCGCCCAATTCAGCGACGCTCTCGTCGCCTCGGTCCCCTCCCCGACCGACTTCACCTTCCTGCCCGACGGCCGTCCGCTCATCGCCAGCCAAGGCGGCGTGCTCTATGTCGTCAATGGCTCCACATCGACTTCGATCCTTGACCTCTCGGGCAAGATCTGCAGCGATTTCGAGCGCGGCATGCTCGGCGTCGCCGTCGATCAGTCGTTCGCTTCCAATCGTTTCATCTACATTTACTACACGTTCAACAAGTCCAACGCTTGTTCGAGCAATAAGGCGGATTCGCCCGTCAACCGCGTCTCGAGGTTTGTCGCCACTCCAAGCGGAACGTCATTAAGTGTCGCTTCGGAGGTCGTGCTGCTCGACAACATGCCGTCGCCGAACGGCAACCACAACGCGGGCCACATCGGCTTCGGCAAGGACGGAAACCTCTACGTCGCGATCGGCGACGGCGGCTGCGACCTGATCGACTCCAGCAAATGCGGCGGCAACAACAACAACGC
>JBPCRG010000575.1:0-6680 GCA_050997095.1 Thermomicrobiales bacterium
GCACCACGACCGTGGCGACGACGAGAACCACCCCCTGGATCACTGGGAAGTCGCGGTTCCCGATCGCGGTGACGACGAGATCGCCGATGCCCGGAATCGCGAAGACGTTCTCGACCACGACCGCGCCGCCGATCAGATAGCTGAAGTAGATGCCGAGCGCGGTCACGAAGGGGATGAACGAGGTGCGCAGGATGTGCCCGAGGAGCACGCGCCGCTCCGACAGCCCTTTCGCCCGCGCCACGGTGACGAACTCCTGCGAGAGCGTCTGCAGGATGCTGGAGCGCAGATAGCGCATGAGCGGACCGGAGAGGAAGACGCCCAGGGTGAACGCGGGCAGCGCCATCGTCTTGAGGCTGGCGGCGGCATCCTCGCGCAGCCCGATGTAGCCCTCCAGCGGAACCCAGGCGAGCTTCACCCCGAAGACGTAGACGAGCACGATCGCGAGCCAGAAACTCGGCACGGAGACGCCGATGAACGCCCAGGTGGTGCAGACGAGGTCGATCCAGGTGTTCTTCTTCAGCGCCGCCATCGTGCCGGCGGGGACCGCGATCGCGAGGGCGATCAGCAGCGCGAAGAGGCTGAGGTAGGCGGTGATCGGAAACGCGCGGCCGATCAGCGTCCAGACCGGCTGCCTGCTCAGGATGGAGTCGCCGAAGTCGCCGCGCGCGACGTGGCCGAGCCAGATGCCGTAGCGGACCGGCAGCGGCCTATCCAACCCGAGGTCGTGCCGGACGCGCGCCACGCTCTCCGGCGTCGCGCTGCGCCCGAGCACCACCGAGGCCGCGTCGCCCGGGATCAGATAGACGACCGCGAAGACCATCCCGGTGATCAGCAGGAGCACCGGGATCCCTTGGGCGAATCGCTTGAGGACGTAGCTGAGCATCTGCAATCCGCCAAACGTTCATGTTGCCGGGTCCGGAAAGGCGAGCCCTGAGGATGCGGGGGAACAGCCGATCCTCGGGGCTCCCGATCCCGCCGACGCGACTGCCGACGGCTACCTGTCGAGCCACACCGTCCGGAAGTCCTGGAAGAAGAGCGGGTGCGTGGCGAACCCGCGCACCGTCGCCGCGACGGCGTGGTAGAGCAGGAACTCGCCCACGATCACGCCAGCGCCGATCTCGTTCCAGCGCGCCTGGAACTGCGCGTAGTACTCCTTGCGTTTCGCCTGGTCCAGCTCGCTTCCGCCCTTCGCGATCAGGTCGGTCAGCGTGTCGTCCTTCAGGCGGCTGATGTTCTGCGCTCCCGGGGGATAGAAGAACGCCAGCGACAGCGTCCAGGCGGGGTCGACCGCGCGCTGGAAATGGTAGTCCCACGACAGGTCGTGCTCGTCGGTCTTGACGATGCGGTCTATCCAGGTCGCGACCTCGAGCTCCTCGACCTTGACGTCGACGCCCAGCTCGCCCATCGCGGCCTGGAACATCTCGGAGCCCTGCTTCCACTCCGGGTAGCCCTTTGGATAGACGATGTTGATCGCAAGCTGCGTCCCGTCCTTCTTGCCGTCCTTGTAGCAGGCCGCCTCGAGGTACGTCTTCGCCTTGCCCAGGTCGTACTCGAACGCCGTGTCGTTGATGGAGCTGTAGGCCCAGTTCTTCTTCGACCACGGGCTCGTGTTCTTGACCCCCTGGCCGGCCAGGAAGGCGTCGAAGTACGTCTGCCGGTCGATCGCGTACATCACCGCCAGCCGGACATTCTGGTCGTTCATCGGCGCCCGGTTGTGGTTCACGTACATCACGTAGCCGGAGTCGTTGAGCAGCGAGGGGATCGAGGCAAGCTTGGCGTCGCCGTCGATGGTCTTCTTGTCCTTCAGCTCGGGGGTGAAGAAGACGTCCGCGTCGCCCGCCTCCATCACGGAAAGGCTCGTGGACTTCTCCTTGATCGGGCGGAAGACGATCTCGTCGAGGTAGGGCAGCCCCGGCATCCAGTAGGCCGGGTTCTTCGCGATGGTCACGTGGTCGCCGGGGATCCACTCCTTCCAGGTGAAGGGGCCGGTTCCGTTCGGCTTGGTCGTGATCGACTCCTTCGTCGCCGTTTTGCAGTAGATCTGGATCATCGTCAGGTCGGCGGGCAACGCGGGCCATGGCTGGGTCAGGTTGAACCGCGCGGTCAGCGGGTCGAGCACCTCGACTGAGGCGACCGTGGTCAGCACCGACACGTTCGGCGAGTTCGTGGCCGGGTTCTTGACGTATTCGATGGTGAACTTGACGTCGTCGGCGGTGAAGTCCTCGCCGTTGTGGAACTTCACGCCCGGTTGGAGTTTGAAGTCGAGCTTGGGGGGCTCGGTGAAGGTCCAGCCGGAGGAGAGACGGCCCTTGATCGCGAAGGTCGGGTCGGCCGCGTCGAGATAGGTGAGCGTGTCGTAAATGCTCTCCATCATGTTGCGGACCTGCGCGAGCTGCGTGACGTGGATGTCGAGCGAGTCGGGGTCGGCGACCACGATCGCTCGCAGGGATCCGCCCGCCTTCGGCGCGGCCCCGCCCGTCGCCGCCGGCGTGGCGTCGCCCTCCGTCGGCGTCGCCACGTTCGCGATCGGCGTCGCGTCCTGCGCGGAGGCTCCTGATGCGCGCATCAGGAGCACGCCAGGCACCGCGATGCCCAACGAGGCCGCCCGCTCGAGCAGCTGCCGCCGGTTTACCCGCCCGCTCAAGACACCGCTGAACAACTCATGGATCTCGTTCCGTTCCGTCACGTGCATCCTCCCGATCGTGCGCCGTCGTCGGCTCGACGGCCTGCAGCTTCGCCATTGAGAAAAACTGTGGACGAAGAGACTCCGCGCCGGGCGCCCCAAGAAGAGGACCGGATCGCGAAGCGCCGGACACCGTGCGCCCGACGTGGAATACACCCGTCCCGCCGAAACCGCGGAACCCGTGGGTAGAAATCGCCGCCGATGCGTGGCATCATAGGCCAACGGCGAAAAGACGTCAACACGTCTGACCAATTGGTGGAAAATGCATAGATCGACCCGGCGTCCAGCATGGCCTTTTGTCCAATCCAGCCCAAAACCTGGTCGCCCCGACCGGAAGCCTTGCGACGGAGACGACGAGATTCTTCCTGCGTCAGAATGACATGTTGGGCGCGTCTCCTCACATCGTTCATCCTGGGCAGTCCGGCTATGGGCGACCGGCTCATGGTCCCGACAATCGACGATGGACTGAGCACCGAATGCTCTGCGCAAGAGCGAACGCCGTCATTCCGGGCGGAGCCCGCAGGCGGAGTCGAGGAATCCCTTCGAGCGGAGCGGGAACCGTCGCCGGTCGAGCCCAAGACGATGCGCAAACCATTGCGGAACGAAGGGTCTCGTCAATCTCCCCGCACTCGTCGACGGTCGCTGATCGATGCGCTCGCCCTCCAATGCTCGCGGGCCGCGATGCCCGCTCGTCACGAATGATGGATCGATGCCGACGAATCCGACCTTCACCCCGATCGAGAAGCGGTCGCTCGCCCAGGCGGTGATCGAACGGTTGATCGCGTTCATCCGGAGCGGCCAGATCCGTCCCGGGGAGGCGCTTCCGCCCCAATCCGAGCTGGCGCGGCAGCTCTCCGTCAGCCGACCCGTGCTGCGCGAGGCGCTGCAGGGGCTGGCCAGCATTGGCATGATCGAGATCCGCCCCGGCAGCGGCTGCTACCTGCGCGATCCGAATCCGCCCGCCGACACCGAGGTCATCGCCGACGTCTTCACCCACGAGAACGCGCTCGAGGTGCTGGAGGCGCGCATGGTGATCGAGGTCGAACTCGCGGGTTTCGCCGCGCTGCGCGCGAACGAGCGGGACTTCGCGTCGATGGACCGGCATCTCGACCGGCTCAAGCACGCCATCGCCCGCAACCGGCCGACCTCCCAGATCACCTCCGATTTCCACCAGGCGCTGGCCCAGGCCGGTCACAACCTGGTGCTTCTACGCATGGCGCGGCTCCTCATGCAGGGCCGCCTCGCCCAGGGGCTCCGCATCGAGCACGCGCTGCCCGACATCTCCCGCCGCGAGCACGACAGCCATCTCCGCCTCGCGCTGGCGGTCCGCGGAGGCGACGAGGCGCTTGCCCGCGCCGCGATGCGGGAGCACCTGCAGACCGCGCACGGCTGGGAGGAGCACGTCGACCGCCTGAGGCGCGAGATCGCCGTCGTCGATCGCGGGGATGCGTGGGTCGCGGAGGCTTTGGTCCCGTTCGACGACAAAAGGTGACCGCTGGCCACCGGACGGGGACGCCGCGATGGGGGACACTGCGGCGGGACGCTCCGCGACGATCGCGAGGGACGCGACGGGGCCGGGCGGGTGTGGGGGCGGCATGAAGCTGGACGGCAAGATCGCATTCGTCACGGGGGCCGGGTCGGGGATCGGGGCCGCGATCGCCGCGCGCCTCGCCGCCGAGGGCGCGACCGTGCACGTCACCGGCGTGCACCGCGACAACACCCGCGAGGTCACCGAGTCGATCCGCGAGGCGGGCGGCGAAGCCACCGGGCGCGTGCTCGACGTCAGCGATCCGCGCGCGGTCGCCGCCGCCGTCTCCGCGGTGATGATCGAGCACGGCCGGCTCGACATCATGGTCGCCAACGCCGCGCTCGCCGGCTCGTCCGCCTACGTCGGCTCGCTGGTCGACGTGGCTGACGAGCAGTGGAGGCGGATCATCGACGTCAACCTCTCCGGCGTCTTCTACTGCGCCCGGGAGGCCGCCCGCGCGATGATCCCGCAGAAATCCGGATGCATCATCACCCTCGGCTCCGTCAACAGCTTCACGCCCGAGGCCGACGTGCCCGCCTACGCCGCATCGAAGGGCGGGGTCCTGCTCCTGACCAAGAGCCTTGCGCGCGACCTCGGCCCGCACGGCATCCGCGTCAACGGGATCGCGCCGGGCAGCACGTCGACTCCGCGGCTCGACGCCACGATCAAGCAACTGGGGCTCACTGAGGAGCAGATCGTGGGGCGCATTCCGCTCGGCCGCCGCGCCGCCGCCGACGAGATGGCGGCGGTCGCCGCCTTCCTCGCCTCGGACGACGCCTCGTACATCAACGGCCACATGCTGGTCGTCGACGGAGGGATGCTGTGCATGTAGGACCCCGTCATTCCGAGCCGAGTCGAGGAATTTCTTCGAGCGAAGCGAGAATCGTCGTCGCTCCGGGCGAAGCCGGACGACCCTGCACGATCACCATCACGATGAAGAAATGGTGGCCGTCAACGAGAGATTCCTCGACTCCGCCTGCGGGCTCCGCTCGGAATGACGAGTGGGCCGACGCATCATGCTGACCGCCGACCCAACCCCCCAGCCCCGCGAAATCTCTCCGCTCGCCGACTTCGCGGTCGCCGCGCTGCCGCCCGGCCACCGCGGAGCCGGGTGGCTCAGCGTCGACGCCGCGCTCGCGGCGCCGCCGCTGCTGCCGGCGCTGGTCGCGAAGGGTCGGCAGCCGGGGCGGACGCTCTTCGCGGTCGCGGGGGTCCACGGCGACGAATACGAGGGGATGGAGGCGATCCGCGAGGTCTTCGCGGCGCTCGATGTCGACACCATGCGCGGCGCCTTCGTCGGCCTGCCCGTCGCCAACCCATTCGCCTACGAGGCCCGCGCCCGCTGCGCGCCGACGCACATCGACGGGCTGAATCTGGCCCGCGTCTTTCCCGGCGACCACAACGGATCGCCAAGCCTGATCCTCGCCCACCACCTGTTGCGCGCGGTCGAGCGCAACCTCGGCCCCGACGACCTCTTTCTCGATTTCCACAGCGGCAGCGCCGACGTCGCCTTCGCCACGATGGTCGGCGTGCGCGAGGTCGCGAACCCCGGCCGGTTCCGCGCCGAGGAGGCCGCCCGCCATTTCGGCCTCTCCCGGCTCTGGTCTATCCCGGACGGCGCCGGCCCCTTCAACGCCGAGACCGTCCGCCGGGGGATCCCGACCGTCGGCACCGAGACGACCGGCCGGGCAGGATGCCGCCGGGACGACGTCGCAAGCTTCAGCCGAGGGCTGCACAACCTGCTGGCGCATCTCGGCATCGTTCCCGCCGCGCCGCCGCCGCGCTCCGAAGCCCGCTTTCACCGCACGACCGACGTGCATGCGCCCGCGGCGGGATTCTTCCGCGCGGCCTTCGAGCTCGACGGGCGCGTGGAGGCGGGGGCGCCGCTCGGGGAGATCGTCGGCCTCTTCGGCGAACCCGTCGCCGCGGTCGCCGCTCCGGTCGCGGGCGCGGTCTGGGCGCGCCGGACCATGCCCGCCGTCCGCGTCGGCGAGCTGCTGGCCATGATCGCGGAGTGACATAAAGCTCAGGGTTTGGACTGCTCCCCCTTCCCCCGACCGTCGGGGGAAGGGGGCTGGAGGGTAGGGGGCCGTCGGTGACGACGCTCCGACAGGCAATGACGACCTGGTCGACACCGCAAACCTCACGCCCGTTGGGCAACCGTCGATCTATGCCGAGATCGGCGTGCCGACCATCATCAACGGCCGCGGCGCCACCACCGCCGTCGGCGGCACGCTCATGCGCCCCGAGGTGCTGGTCGCGATGGCAGAGGCGGCGGGGGCCTTCGTCGTGCTCGACGACCTCAACGCCGAGGTCGGCGGGAAGATCGCCGAAATGACGGGGATGGCGGCCGGCTGCGTCACCTCCGGATCCGCCGCGGGCATGGCCCTCGCCGCCGCCGCCTGCATCGCCGGCGCGGATCCCGAGCGCATCCGCCGCCTTCCCGACAGCGACGGCATGCCCAACGAG
>JBPCRG010000625.1:0-6141 GCA_050997095.1 Thermomicrobiales bacterium
TTCCGTGGCGGACGCGGTTGGCCGCCGTGGGCGACGCGCGCACGAACGAGTCGATCAGACGCGCGGCGGAGCGGACCTCGAGGATGGGAGGTTGCTCGATGACGAGAATTCCCGGATGGATCGGGACCGGCGGCTTCGAAAAGTCGCGGAACGCCCAATGCAGGAGCAGATAATCGCCTGCATCGTGCGTGATCAGGGAACGGGAAGACGGTACGCGGTCGCCAGTTGGAAGTGGTCCTTGATCCCTTGGGACGCATTCGGCGGGCTTCGAGCACGGAATGACCCAAAGCCCTCAACTCCGCCGCGAGAGCGTCCGCGACGTTTTCATCGAGGTAAAAATCGGTCATGCGCTTACGACGCTTCCTGCTCTTCCCGCTCGATCATGATCTTGGCGTCAAACAGGCGCCGATGCCTGCGGTAATACGCGACCGCGGCCTTCATCGCCGAGTCGGGGAGGCCGTACTCCTCGGCGACTCGGGTGATGCCGGACACTTGAAGGAAGGGGAGAATGCGCCAGATCTGCACCCAGCGTTCCGACGATTCGACCCCGGCCTGATGTCGACCGGGATGCTGCCCGTCCTGCCTGACGTACTCGGCGATCAACGCCTCCGCCTCGGTGTCGGTCAGCTGGAGCTCAGCGACGATGTCGTGAACCTTCGTCTCCGCCATGCCGACCGTCTTTCGTCACCGGATCGTCACGGAATGGTCGCCTTGGGGGTGTGTCGCTCCGTCAGGGGATCGAGCGCGCGTTGAGGGCGGTCGCCTGCTCGCTTTGGGATTTCAGGTTGCCCTTGGGGTCGTCGTCCTCTTCGTGGGTCTCGTCCTCGGCGTATTTGTCCTCGTATTCGGCGTCGTCGTCGTATTCCTCATATTCCCCGGCCGGTTCGGCTGTTGCCGCTCCCGTGTGGCCGTAGCCCGGCACCGCCTGCTGGACGAGGGGATGGTCGGCGTTGAGCTCGGTCGTCACCAGTTCCTGCTGCTGGCCGTTGACGGTCTGCCGCTTGGTCAGGATGCCTTTGCGCAGGAACTCCATGACTTTGGCTTCGATGTGCTCGGACGGGAGCAGGGCTCGGTCGAGGAACCGCCAGAGGGTCCGGCTCATGTGGCTCTGCGTCGGCACGAAACCCGGATGCAGCTGCTGCACATAGGCGTCGATCGCCTGGATCACCGCCACGTCGACATCGACCGACTGCGACATCTGCAACGGATCCTCCTCGCCCGCGGCGGCGACGAGATCGGGGCTGACCGAGCCGGGGACGCCGCAGATCACCACGCGCTTGCCCAGCCGGTTGCGCAGGGTCGTGACGACTCGGATGAAATCCTTGTCGCCGGTGAAGAGGATGAACGTGTTGATGTCCGGGCGGACCAGCGCGGTGTTGATGATGTCGATCGCGAAGTTGAGGTCGGAGCGGGAGACGATCTTCTCGCGGCCCTGCGAGTCGGTCGTGCGCTTCGCCGGGTAATGCTGGGCTTCGAACCCCGCGACGTCGAGCCGGTTGCGGACGGGCAGCGGGTGCTGCTCAAAGTCGGCGTAGGCGCGGGCCACCCCCATCAAACCGTATTTGAGCGCCTTGTCGCGCCAGGTCAGGGGGTCCGGCTCGCGGCCGAACGAGTTGATCGTCGAATAGCGGATGTTCTCGAAATCGACGAAGACGGCGACCTCGGAATGGACTCCGATCCCCCCGGCCTTCACGCCTCCGACGATCCCGCTGTTGCTCCCGTCAAGCACCATTCAAGCATTCCTTCATGCGAGCGGTTCGGCGGCGGGGCAGCCGGGCATGGTCCGCAGGGGGAGGAGGCGGAGGGATTCCGCATCCTCGGCGTCCGGGAATCGACGAGCGATGGGTGGACGTCGGAACGACCGACTGCCGATCTCGGACCGTGAGCCGGTCCAACCGTGAAAGAGCCAACCATCGGGCATCAGACATGCATGGCCGCCGCGCGGTCCGACCAACGACATAAAACCAGAGCCACAAAGAACGCGTTCCGAGCAATTACCCTCTCGATGCGCCGCAAGCAACCCGCGGCGTCATCCAGATCCGGAAGACGCCGCAGTCTAGCACGCCCCATGCGGCGCGGGCGCGGGCGGGTTCCGCTAGGCGACCTGGGCGGCCTGGCCGCCGAGCAGGGCCGCGCCGACCACGCCCGCGTCGTCGCCAAGGCCCGCCTTGACGATGTCGACCGTCTTCGCGGGCGTCGTCAGCGCCTCGCGCCGGGCCCGGCCCACGGCCACGGTGAAGAGCAGGTCGACCGCCTCGATCACCCCGCCGCCCAGAATGATCCGGCGCGGATTCAGGAAGTTGACGAGCGAGGCGAGACCGTAGCCGAGGTAGGTCGCCGCCTCCGTGACCGCCTCGACCGCCAGTTCGTCCTTCTCGGCGACGGCCTTGGCGAGGATCCCGGAGCGGATCGCGCCGCCCCCCTCCTGCTCCCGGCCGCCCTCGATCATCTGCTTCAGCACCGTGGTCCGCCCGCGCCGGATCTCGCCGAGGATCGCCTTGGTGATCGCGGGGCGGGAGGCGTAGGCCTCCAGATGCCCGCGTCCGCCGCAGCCGCAGAGCCGGCCGTTCGCGTCGACGACGATGTGGCCGATCCCCCCGGCGGTGCCCGACGCGCCGGGGACGAGCACCCCTCCCCGCACGATCGCGCCGCCGATGCCGGTGCCGACGAAGGCGCAGATGAAGTCGTCGACGCCCTTGCCGGCGCCGAATTTCGCCTCGCCCATCGCCGCGATCTGGACATCGTTGCGCAGCGCGGCCGGCGCGCCGAAACGCTCGGAGAGCAGCTTCGTGATCGGGATGTCGACCGAGGCCTGGCTGAGATTCGGCGCGCCGAGCAGGATCCCCTTCTCGGTGTCGACCTGACCCGCGATGCCGACGCCGACGCCGGCGATCCGCTCCTTCTTGCCCGCCGTCCAGCTCTTGAGCGCGGCCTCGCCGACCTCGTAGATCCTGCCCATCAGCTCGTCGGGCCCGTCGGCGGGATTGGTCCGCTTCTTCTGGGACGTGACCACCTCGCCGGTCGAGAGGTCGACGATCGCGGCCAGCACCTTCGTGCCCCCGAAATCGATGCCCAACGCGTAGGGTCCTGACATGGCGACCTCCTCGACAGTCCGGGCGGCTGGCGCGATCCATCCCTGCGGGCGCCGCCGGTTGCCGGTACAGTACGTCACCGGAGCCATCGTGCGCAGACACGGCAAGGACGACGCATCGGGTGAGCGACATCTCTCCAACCCATCCGCCCGCGGACGCCGTGCAGTTCTGGAAGATGAGCGGCGGCGGCAACGATTTCGTGGTGATCGACAACCGCCATGGCGCGGTGCCGGAATCGGCGGTCGCGGGGTTCGCGAAGTCGGTCTGCCGCCATCGGCTCTCGGTCGGCGCGGACGGGATCGTGCTGATCTCCGATCCGGAGCCGCTCGCGGACGCTTCGGCGCACTTCGCTTGGCGCTACATCAACGCGGACGGCGGCGACGGCGAGATGTGCGGGAACGGGGCGATGTGCGGGGCGCGGTTCGCGGTCCTGAACGGGATCGCGCCGCACGCCTGCGCCTTCGCGACGGCGGCGGGCTTGGTGCGGGCCGTCGTCGCCTCCGACCCCGCCGACCCGCGGGTGCGGATCGCGGTCGGGGACCCCGGCCTCCCCACGCTCGACCTGGATCTCGAGGTCGAGGGCATCGCGCTCCGCCTGCATCGGATCCGGGTCGGCGTGCCGCACGCGGTCGCGTTCGTCGACGACGCGGACGGGTTCGCGCCGGGCTCCGCGCTGAGCGGTCTCGGCCGGGCCGTGCGCCAACACGCGGCGTTCGCGCCGGAGGGAACCAATCTCGACATCATCTCGCCCATGCCCGGCGGCGCACTGCGGATGCGCACCTACGAGCGCGGGGTCGAGGCCGAGACGCTCGCCTGCGGCACCGGGGCGATCGCCGGCGCGATCGTGGCGGCGGCGCTGGGCCTGGCCCGCCCGCCCGTCGCCATCCTGACCAGCGGCGGCCTCACCCTGCACGCCGATTTCGCGTGGGACGGAGTGCGGGCGACCCAAGTCACCCTGCAGGGCGAGGCCCGCGTGATCGCGACCGGCGCGATCCACCCCGAGGCGCTGCTGTAGGCGGACGGGGTCGGTGAAGTAAGCCGAAGATGGGGCGCCGGATTATTCCGGCGCGAGAACAGCGGCCACGACGAACGGCCCCCTATCCCCCCGGCCCGCACCCGGAGGGTACCCGCCCCGAGCTCGGGGGCAAGGGGGAGGCGACGGCGGGCACGACGGATGCCGTCGGTCGGAGCACTCGGGACGACGGCGGTGGAGGTGTGCCCAACCGGCCATTCTGAGGCACGAAGAATCTCGTCGGTCCCTTCGCACCAGACGATTGCCCATATGCTCGGACCACTTGGCGGTCCGTCCAGCCTCAGGTGTCGCCGACCAGACCGACGACGGTTCTCCCTGCGGTCGAAGAGATTCCTCGACTCCGCCCGCGGGCTCCGCTCGGAATGACGGGGTGTCTCCGCCCGCGGGCTCCGCTCGGAATGACGGGGTGTCTCCGCCCGCGGGGTCCGCTGGGAATGACGGGGGTGCGGCGGCGGCGTGGCGTGGTCGGCAACGACGCCGATCGATGGTGAACAGAGCACTCGGAACGACGATGGAGGAGACACTCCCCAAATGTCATTCTGACGCAGGAAGAATCTCGTCGTCATTGTCGAGCCGAGGCACATGTTTTTCTTCTCAGAATGAGGGCGGGGGATACGCTGTGTCGGGTCACGAAACGGTCGCGGTCGTCGGTGCGTTGAGGGACCGTGTGCGAGAGCGAAAATCGGATCGAGAAGGGGTTGACGAGGCGATGAGGATGGTCGTGCGACGAATTGTTCGCCGTCGGGCGTTGATGACGGGTTTCGCGGTCGCGCTCAGCGTCGCGTTGGTGATGGGACCGGTCAGGGTGCGGGCGCTGCTCCAGAGCGCGGTCGGGGGGCCGTCGCCGGCCACCGGGCACGCGGAGGTGATCGCGCAGGGGGTTGCGGCGCTGCCGGCCAAGACGGTGGCGTGGCGGATCGGCGAGCGTTCCGCGCTGCCGCTGGCTCAGGCCCCCTTCGAGGCGGAGCCGCTGGGTTTCGTGCTCGCGCAGGGGGATCCGATCCTGGTCGACGACGCGGCCACGAACGCGCAGACGCGTCTGGCGGGCGGCGAGGCCCTCTTCGTGGCCGGCGGCGGCGGCCAGACGCGCGCGGGCGTCGGCGCCCAGAGCGCGAAGTACATGGCGATCTCGCTAGTCACCTCGTAGAATGCGCCCAATCCCGGCAACGTCTTCCCGGCGCCGGACGGACTGCGCGACATCGATCTGGTCCGCGACGTGCTCGCCGCGAACGAGAAGACGGCGATCGCGGGAACGGATGCCCCGATTCTCGTGCTCGTGACCGCAGGCTCGATCGCGGTGGCGACGGGAGGAGCTGGCGGGCCGACCCAGACGGTGGGGACAGGCGCGGCGGCGGTGTTCAAGGGCGACCTGACGCTCACCAACACCGGAAAGGTCGACGCGGTCGTCGTGACCGGCGTGATCGGCCTCAAGGTCCCGCCGCCGACGCCGCGCGCCACCGGGTCGCTGACCGTGACGGTCTATGGCTGCCCGGCCGGTGTGGCGGTCGCCGACCTGCCCGCCGCGGGCGCCTCGGGGGCCAACCCGTGCGAACCGGTCGACGCCGGGAACGCGGGCGTCGGCCTTTCGCTCGCCGGACCGTCGGGCAGGGCATTGACGCTGGCCGACGCGGCGGTGTCGGCGGACGTCCCGGGTTCCTATGCGTGGTCGTCGCTGCCGTACGGCGCCTACACCGTCGTCGAGGCCGCGACGCCTCCGGACGGGTATGGCGATCAGGTGTTGGTCGACGGCGCCGGCGCGGTGGTCAAGGATGGCGGCGTCTCGCTGCAGGCCGGCGCGGCGGACGTGACGGTCGCGCTCTATCTCTTGAAGGCGACCGCCGGGTCGGTCACGGCGCGCGTCTTCAACTGTCCGCCGGGGATGACCGCCGAGACCCTCGCCGCCGCCGACTGCACGGCCGTCACCGAGGGATTCGATCTTATGCTGGCGGGCGACGCGCCGGCGACCGATCTCGGGCTGAAGGACGCGACGCTCGACGGCTCGGCGCACGTCTGGTC
>JBPCRG010000644.1:0-6077 GCA_050997095.1 Thermomicrobiales bacterium
GATCACGGCGCAGTCGCGGCCCGGCCCGGTGCGGATGTTCAAGAGCCCGTCCACGACCTGGCCCGGCGCCTGCCAGGCTCCGATCACTGCCGAGGCGGCGGCCGAGGCGCAGCCCGCTTCGTTCGCCGCGGCGTTCCGGGGCGGAAGCGAGAGGCCACCCGAAAGGAGACCGATCAGGAGGGACAGCCCGAGCAGAACCGATCGCGGCACGCCGGAGCCGGATCGCAGGGGGCGGCAGATCGAGTTCATGCAGGAGTCCCTCGCTCGACTGACCGTGAAACGGTGGAGACGCCCGACGCCGCTCGCGTTCCCATGACACCGAGACGCTCGACCCGGCCTTGACGTTTCCGGCGGCTTCCTCCAAGCCTAGCGATAAATGCTCACGACGCAAGATGTGCCACAGGGTCACGGAACGACACGGAGACGAGCCGAGGTGCGCGGGACGACCGTCGGACGCCGATGCGGGCGCCGATGCCGACGTCGGCTCCCCGACAGTGAGGCGGAACACCACGGCACGACGGCGAGATCCGTCGTTCCTCAATGCTCCGCCCATCTTGGAACGGTCCGTCGAAACGACGCCGACGAGATCCCCCGCGCCTCGGGATGACGGCGGAGGAGGCGCGCCCCGTCTGTCATTCCGACGCAGGAGGAATCCCGTCGTCGTCTCGCGATCCCGACGATTGACGATGGACGATGGACGGAGTACCCGGCGGTCTGCTCATAGACATGCGGCATCGGCCCCGCCGACGACGGTTCTCGCTTTGCTCGAAGAGATTCCTCGACTCCGCCTGCGGGCTCCGCTCGGAATGACGGAGTAGGGCGATGCCGCCGATAGCGTTGCCAGTTGATTTTGCACAGAGCACTTTGTGCTCCGTTTATCGTCGATTGTGGGGACACGGGACGACGGGATTCCTTCCGCGTCGGAATAACCGTCAAGCGTGTCATCCCGAGGCACGAAGGATCTCGTCAATCACTCGGAGCTGGGCGGTTCGGGGGGCGATTGGAGCCTTCGCGGAGTCGGCTCACGCCCGGCCGGGTCGCTCGTCGTGGCCCTGCCAGAGCGCGAGCAGCCACTCCGGCGCGGTCGCGTCGGCGCGGAGTTCGTCGCGCAGGTAGTAGCCCTTGACGTCGAGGATCGGCGTGCCGTCCCAGGCGTCGATGCCGCTGACGATCAGCGTGCCGCCCTCGCGCCGGATCAGGCGCGGGCAGGCGATGCCGATCGGGTTCGGCCGCTTGGGCGTGCGGCTCGCGAAGAAGCCGATCGGCGGCAGGTCCTCGCGGCCCTCGGGGCACCGCAGTTCGCCCGCGGTCCGCCGGCGCCGCGCCCGGTCGAGTTGGAAGAGCACGACGAGGTGGCTGAACTCCTCGATGCCGGCCAGCCCGTCCGTCCAGCGCGGGTCGATCTCCAGGCGGGTCTCCGCCCACGGCTCGTACCAGGCATCGGGGGCGGTCGGCTCGGCCCCCGGCCGGCGCACGGTTCCGATCGACTGCACGCGGAACCATTTGCGGACGTCTGGGACCGGCATGGGATTGCCCTCTCTCCGGTTTCATGCTAAACGAAGGAAGATGGCCGTTCTCCGCGAACGAACGCGGCGCGATCGCAGGATCCTCGCATGATCGACGTCTCGCCCGCACAGCGCAGGATCGTGGAGTCCCCTCCGGACGGCCGGCATCTGCTCGTCCGCGCGGGGCCGGGCAGCGGCAAGACCCGGACCATCGTGGCCCGGATCGACTGGCTGCTCACGAACGGGCATTGCGCGCCGGAGAACATCCTGGCGATGACGTCCACGCTGCGGGCGGCCGAGGAACTTCGGGATCGTCTGGCGATCGCGGGGCACCACGCCGTCTGGACCGGCACGTTCCACCACATCTGCGCCCGGTTCCTCGCCGAGCACGGGGCCGCGATCGGCATCGTCGGCCCGATCAGGATCTACGACAGTGCGGGCCAACTCGCGCTCCTTGGCCGCGTCGCCGATCAGCTGGGTATTCCGTTCGCCGACCGCAGAGGTCAGCGCGCATCCGACATCCAACGGGAGATCAGCCGGCGAAAGTGCGCGGGCATCCAGTTGGGCGACCCTCATTCGACGTGGCGTCCGCAGGCGGCGGCCGATCTCTACATCCGGTTCGACGAGGCCTATTGCGCATCGCTGACGGAGCAAGGCGTCTTCGATTTCGACGATCTGCTGATCGGCGGCGTCCGCCTCCTCCGCGAGCAGAACGAGACGGAGACGCTGCGCCGCCGGTTCCGCTTCATCTTCGTCGACGAGTTCCACGACGTCTCGCCCGAGCAGCACGCATTGCTGGTCGGCCTCGCCCCTCCCGGCCAACGGCGGTGGGCCGATCAGGAACGGTTGCCCCGCGGCGGGCTGATGGTGGTCGCGGACTCCAACCAGTCGATCTACGGCTGGCGCGGCGCCGACCCTCAGGCGATCGTCGGGGCCTATGCTCGCCGGTACGCCCCGATCACCCTTGGACTGGATCGCAATTTCCGCTCATCTCCGGCGATCATCGCGGCGGCAGCGACGCTGATCCTGACTGGCGGGCCGACGCGACCGGCCCCCGCGCGCGGCGTCGACCCGCCCGTGAGCGTTCGTTGTCTCAACGACGAACGGGCCGCCGCGTTTGTGGCGTCCCACATCGCCGCCCGCATCCGAAAGGGACACCACGGCGCGGGCGACATCGCCGTGCTCTACCGCGCGCACGCGTCGGCCGACCTCGCCGAGCAGGCGCTGCTCAAGGCGGGGATCCCGCTCGAGCGCGTGCAGCAGGACCGCTTCTTCGGCCAGCCGGACGTCGCGGAAGCGCTGCGCCTGCTCGATCTGGTCGCCTCGCTTCACGATCCGTCGTTCGTCCCGGCGTTGAACTGGCCGCGGGTCGTCGTCGACGAGGTCACGATGATCCGGCTCCGCCGCCTCGCCGCGCGCGATGGACGCCGCCTCTCCGAGCTCGCCGCCGCGATCGACGACATCCGCGACGAGATCACGCCGCTCAGCCGGGTCGCGATCACAGGCTTCATCGCCGGCATCGCCGACGACCTGCGGCCGTTGATCGACGGACCGCTCCCGCAGGTCGTCGAGCGGATGCTGCACGTGCTGAACCGGCGGCGCGGCGTCCTGCTCGGGGCCGACCGCGACGCGGTCCGCGGGCTCTCCGCGTTTCTGACCGCCGATCTTCGGGAGCCGACGGACCGTCTCTTCGCGGGCGTCGTCGATAGACTCAGGATCACCCTGCGCCATGGTCCCGGCATCGACCCGGCGACGGCGGCCGCGATTCTCGAGCGCGTGCTCCTCACCTACTGCGCCGTCCCATGCGCGATCGAGTCGGCCTCAGGAATGGCAGGCGGGTCGGGATTGACGATCCAGATCGGAGAATCCGCGCCGGGAGAGGCCGAGGCCATCGAGTTGTCGCCACGCCTGATCGCCGGGGCGACGTATGGCGTCGCGCTCCAGGCCTGGCGGCTGGGGCAGATGCTGCTGATGCGCTTCGAGCAGATCACGCATGAGCCCTTCACCGTCGTCGACATCGAGACCGGCGGGCTGCACACGCGGACGACCGAGATCGTCGACTTCGCCGCGGTGCGCGTCCGAGACGGGGTGGTCGGCCCGGAGGAGTGGTCCACCCTCATCCGCCCCTCAAAGCCAAGCGCCATCTCCGTCGATGCGACGAACGTCCACGGTCTCTCGTGGGCGCACCTGCGCGACGCGCCGGAGATTGCGGCGGCGATGCCCGCATTTCGGTCCTTCCTGGGCGACGACGTGCTGGTGGGCCACAACATCGACAAGTTCGACGGCAAGATCATCACGAGGATCATCGGGGAACTCGGCCTGCCCGCGCTGTCCAACCCGATGCTCGACACGCTGAAGCTCGCCCAGCGCCTGCTGCCCGGGGAACCGGCCAAGCTGGAGGATCTCGTCAAGCGGTTCAATCTCCCTCCCGGCCAAGCGCACCGCGCTGCGACCGATGCGCGCTGGACGGGCGGGGTGCTGCTGAAGCTGCTCGAAGTGATGCAGGCCGAACGGGAACTCGACGCGCTGTCGGAGGCGCTGCCGGCGGTCGCGGTCGCCTGCGCCGCCCTCGGGGAGAGTGGCGGCGACGCGATCGCCGCCGTGCTCGACACCGGAGCCCGGGGATTGGCGATGGGGCACGGCACGGCCCTGCTCGATCGCTGCGCCCGGCTCTCCGGCGACCGCGCGGCGTACGACGGGACGAAGGCGTGCGTCGTCGGTCGTCCCTGCGAACTGCCCGAGGAGACGGAGCGGTGGGGCCGCTTCGCGCGGCGCTGGCGCGAGGTCGCCGACGCCTACGTCGAGACGTCGGACGAGCCGTCGCTCGCGGGCTTCCTGCGGATGGCGGCGCTGGCGACGACGGGCGACGATCTCGCCCGCGACAGCGACCGCGTGACGATGATGACCATGCACTCGGCCAAAGGCAAGGAGTGGCCCGTGGTCTACCTGATCGGGATGGAGGACGGCCGCGTTCCCAACCTGTGGGGGGAATGGACCGAAGGCCAAATCGCGGAGGAGCGGCGCGTGCTCTACGTCGGGATGACGCGGGCGAGGGACCGGCTCTATTTCGTCTGGTCGGAGAACCGCGACGGGCGATGTCAGACGCGGTCGCGCTTTCTGGACGAACTCGTCCCGCTCGTCGTCGACGAAGTTCGCTGGGACGGCCCCGCGCGAGAGTCGTCCGGCGCGTGATTCCATCTCGACGACGCGACTGCCGGTCCTCGGCATTCCCCCTCGTCTGTCAACGGCACTCGCCAGAGTCGCGGGCGGCATGGTAAGGTGCTTTCAAGACAACGCGTGCGGCGGTGCACGGGATGCGCCGCTTCGGGATCATCATCGGAGCCTTATCATGGTCGAGTCGAGCCCCAGGGGCACGGTGCCACGAAGCGGCGATCTGGCGACAGACATCGAACTGACCGGGAACGACGGCGCGACGGTCAAGCTGAGCCAGCTTTGGTCCGCCTCGCGCAACGGCCTCATCCTCGTCTTCCTCCGCCAATTCGGCTGAATCTTCTGCCGTGAGCACGCGCTGCAGTTGCGGTGCGACCACGACCAACTCACGCGTCGGGGATACGACGTGGTCGTCATCGGCCACGGAACTCCCGCCCGAGCGCGGAAATTCCAGGCCGACCTCAATCTTCCCTTCCCCATCTTCGGCGATTGGGATCGGCAGGGGTACGCGGCGTTCGGCCTCGGCCGCGCCGGTCTGACCGATATGCTGCGTCCGGCGATGTACCTCTCCGGACTGCGGGCGACGCTCGCGGGCTCGCGTCAGGGAAGGACCGACGGGGATCCCGCGCAGCTGCCGGGCACGTTCATCCTCGACCACGGGGGCGTCGTCCGCTACGCGAAACCCGCCGCGCACGCCGGCGACCTCGCGTCCACAGCCGACCTGCTGGCCTGGATCGACGTCCACGACGGCTCCTCCCAGACGGCGACCGCGGCGGACTGACCGGCAGACAACCTCAGACGAATACATCAACGACCCGACGACGCGACATTCGCGGACGTCGTCAAACGGCAGAGTGGCGAGCAGCGGTGGACGGCGACGACAGATCGCGCAGCGCCGGATCCATCGCAGGTCGACGACAACCACATCCACTGCCAGCAGGATCGGGAGTTCATCATGGCGACACGCGGCATGCAGCGAGTCTCGACGCATACCCGGCGGCATCGGCGCGCGGGGCATTGGGACCCTGGCTAGCGACGCTCCACCCGGAGCAACGACGTTTCGAGAGAGAGCCAGTACGCGAAGGAACACTTCGTTCCCGTACCGAGCACCCGCCGCGAACGAGTCGGCGGACGGAAAGGACGATCCATCATGGTCGCGACAGCGAAGGCCATCAAACTCAACCGCGCCCGCATACAGGAGCTTACGGCTGGCGAGGCGCGGCAACTCGACGAGCGGACCCCAAAATCGCGCGAGATGTACGAGCGGGCGCGCAAGACGATGGTCAACGGCGTGCCATCGTCGTATCAGGTCAGGAAACCGTGGCCCATCTACATCGAGGAGGGCCTTGGCTCCCGGATGTGGGACGTCGACGGCAACGAGTACGTCGACTTCCACAACGG
>JBPCRG010000273.1:0-5327 GCA_050997095.1 Thermomicrobiales bacterium
ATCCCAATCTCCAGAAAGACCTGGTAATCCGGGAACTCCAGATCCTCCGGAATCTCCTTCTGGATCTCCATCAGGATCACGTCCGGCCTGTGCTCCGGGTCCGCCCCGGCCAGGAGTTCGGCCAACGGTTTGAGGTACCCCTCCATGTCGAGGGGTCCGTACGTGCCGACATAGTCGCGCGCCTCCTCCTGCTGGTCGGCAGGCCAATCCATCGTCCTGCAGGCGAACGCGACGACCACGTCGTCCCGCCCCGCCAGCCGCGCGCCCTCCCGCACCAGCGCCACCGAGTCGAGCGCCATCCGCTTCCAGGCATCCGCCGGAAGGTCGGCGATCCTGCCGTCTTGAAGCGCGGAGTAGACCCGGTTCAGCGCGAAGGTGTGCGTCTCGAGCACATCGGCGCCCGTCTCCGCATAGCGGCGATGGACCTCCCGCAGCATCTCGGGAGCCTCGTGGATCGCGATCGAACCCCAGGTGTAGTTCTTTGGCCGGTCCTCGGCCTTCGGCGGATAGCCGACGTCCTGAAGCTCCGAACCGATGCCGCCGTCGAGGATCACGACGCCCCCGGCCTTGATCCGGTCGTCGATCCGGCGGTAGCGGTCGGACATTGCGGAATTCGGGGCAACCGCCATGACTCGTCTCCTTCTGATTGCTCTGAGCGGCCACTCCGGCCGTCATCTGCTCGGCTAGACTATCTTCCGCTGAAACACCGCCGCCGCGCAAAGGGGACCATCCATATGCCCGACCCCGAGCTGGAATCGCCCGCCGCACCGTCCCTCGACGACGCCGCCGACCTCGTGCGCCGGCACAAAGCGAGCTTGTTCCCGAGCGTCGGCCTCAATTACGCCGAACCCATCGAACTTTGATGGGGCGAGCGGCAATACGTCTACGACGGCGCGGGGCGCGAATATCTGGACTTCTTCGGGGGCATCTCCACCGTCTCCAGCGGCCACGCCATCCCCGAGATCAACGACCCGATCAAGGCCCAGCTGGACAGGATCACCCATACCTCGACGCTCTTCCTGATCCGCTCCCAGATCGAGCTTGCCGAGCGCATCAAATCGATGCTGCCGTCCCATCTCGCCAAGGTCTTCTTCACAAACAGCGGCACCGAGGAGAACGAGGCGGCGTTCCTGATCACCACGTTGAACCGGAACAGCAACGAGTTGATCGCGCTGCGCCACTCCTACCACGGCCGCTCGTTCGCGACGATCAACGCCTCCGGCCAGCGCCCGTGGCGCTCCAGCACCCTCTCGCCCCTCCACGTCCACTACGTCGGCAACCCGTACTGCTACCGATGTCCGTGGGAGAAGACCTACCCGAGCTGCGATCTGATCTGCGCGCGCGACGTCGAAGCGGTCATCCGCACCACCACCGGCGGCAGCCCCGCCGCCTTCATCGCCGAGCCGATCCAGGGCGTCGGCGGCTTCATCACCCCGCCGCCGGCGTATTTCGTGCGGGTCCAGGAGATCCTGCGCCGGCATGGCGTGCCGTTCATCTCCGACGAGGTGCAGACAGCTTGGGGCCGGACCGGAGTCGCCGACTTCGGCTTCCAGGCCTACGGCTTCGAGCCGGACGCGATCGTCTTCGCCAAGGGTCTGGCCAACGGCATCCCGATCGGCGGCGTCGCCGCGACCGACGAGCTCGCCTCCTCGATCCGCTCCCTCAGCCTCTCGACCTTCGGCGGCAACCCGATCGCGACCACCGCCGCGCTCGCGAACCTCAACTACATCGCCACGAACAACCTGCGCGAGAACGCCCGGGTCGTCGGAGCCCACCTGGTCGACCGCCTCCGCGAACTTCAGGAAAAGCACCCCGCCATCGGCGACGTGCGGGGCATGGGTCTGATGGTCGCGGTCGAGCTGGTCGAGAGACCGCGTCACGAAGGAGCCGGACCCCGAACTGGCCCTCCTCCTCATGGACGGAGCGAAGGAATGCGGCCTGATCGTCGGCAAGGGCGGCCTCCACGCCAACGTCATCCGCATCTGCCCGCCCCTGATCGTCACCACGGCCGACGTCGACAACGCCATCGCCGTCCTTGACGCCGTCTTGTCGGCATCGGTCCATCACTGATCTAACCGAAGGCAAATATCCACCACTTCACAGATTCGGTGGCCGATCCAGTGCGAGCGAGTCCCGACCGGTCTCAGCCCTGGAGGGGCGTCGGCGGCGTGGCCTCGGGTTGAAACCCGAGGCAGCAACGATGATGCCACCCTCACCGTTGCATCACGCCACCGCCCTCCGCACCGCCTCCACCGCCGTCACGCAATCCGCGCGGCTGACGTCAAGATGCGTCACCGCCCGCATCACATCCCCGTACAGGTACGGGCCCATCCGCACCCCGTCGGCCTCGATCCGCCGCGCCACCTCGCCGGACGTCAGGCCGGTTTTGGTCACGTCGAAAAAGACGATGTTGGTCTCGACCGGCCCGTTGACCATCGTGATCCCCGGAATCGCCGAGAGCCCCTCCTCCAGCAGCTTCGCGTTGGCGTGATCCTCCGCCAGTCGCTCCACGTTGTGCTCGAACGCATAGAGTCCGGCCGCGGCGATCACGCCAGCCTGCCGCATCGCCCCGCCGAACCGGTGCTTGAGCAGGCGCGCCTTCTCGATGAACGCCGCGTCGCCTGCCAGCACCGCGCCGACCGGCGCGCCCAGCCCCTTCGACAGGTCGATCCATACCGTGTCGACGTGCGACGCGAAGGCCTTCGCCGTCACCCCGCTCGCGATCACCGCGTTCATCAACCTGGCCCCGTCCATGTGCATGACCATGCCGTGCGCGTCGGCGATCCCGCGCAGCGCGGCCAGGCGTTCGACCGGCCAGACTCTGCCTCCGCTGCGGTTCGTGCTGTTCTCGACCGAGATCATCGCCGTCCGCGAGACGTGGGTGCCGCCGGCCGCGACCTCCCGCAGCACCTGCTCCTCGGTGAAGACGCCGCCCGCGCCGTCGACCGTCCGCAGCAGCACGCCGGCCAGCACGGCCGGTCCGCCCGCTTCCGAGGTGTTCGGATGCGACTCGCGGTCGAGAATCACCGCCTCGCCGCGCTGGGTGTGCACGGTGAAGGCGATCGCGTTGCACATCGTGCCCGAAGGCAGAAAGAGCGCCGCCTCCTTTCCCGTCAACTCCGCGACCATCGCCTGAAGCGCGTTCACCGTCGGATCCTCGCGCCGCTGCTCGTCACCGACCGGAGCCTTCGCCATGAATTCCCGCATGCCCTGCGACGGTCTCGTCGCCGTATCGCTGGAAAGATCGATCACGCTCGCGCTCCTCATCTGCTGCCGTTCCGTCCGCACCCGCTCTTCAGGAATTCTATCGCGTGGAAAGGCCTGCGAACGGCTCCGCCCCGATCGACTGACGCCGACGCCCTCCGCCGAGTGGAACGCATTGACGCGGGGCGGTCATCGGCCTAGCATCACGTCGACAAGCCAATCGATCGACCCGACGCGCCACGTCGCGCAATCTGAGGGAGCTGGCATGGCTATCGACATGGTCCGCGGTAAGATCGCGGTCGATCCGGCGGTCGCTTCGCGCATCTTGGATGAGTTCAAGCGGAAGACGCCGCGGTCGGCGGAGATGGCGGTCGCCGCGCGCCGCGTGATGCCGGGCGGCGACACCCGGACCGTCGCGTTTCACGCGCCTTACCCGATGACCGTCGCCCGCGGCTCCGGCTGCCACTTCACCGACGTCGACGGCAACGACTACCTCGACTGCCTCAACAACTACACGTCGCTGATCCACGGCCATGCCCATCCGGCGATCGTCGCGGCCGTGGCCGAGCAGCTGCCGCGCGGCACGACCTTCGCCACGTCGCTGGAGTCGCAGACCCGGCTCGCCGCGATCGTCACGGACCGCGTCGCGTCGGTCGACCTGCTGCGGTTCACCAACTCGGGCACCGAAGCGACGATGAACGCGATCCGCGCCGCCCGGGCGTACACGGGGCGCGACGTGATCCTGAAGATGGAGGGCGGCTACCACGGCACGTACGACGACGTCGAGGTCAGCGTCCACCCCGATCCCGATCTCGCCGGCGACGCCGACGATCCGCAGCCCGTGATCGACGCCCGCGGCGTCCCGCGCAACACGGCGGAGAACGTGCTGGTCACTCCGTTCAACGATCTCGACGGGGCCCGGCGCGTCTTCGCCCGGCGCGGCCACGAGATCGCGGCCGTGATCGTCGAGCCCCTGCTCGGCTCCGCCGGCATGATTCCCGCCGAGACCGATTACGTCCGCGGACTGCGCGATCTGGCGACCGAGCACGGCGCATTGCTGATCTTCGACGAGGTCATGACGTTCCGGCTGGAGCGCGGCGGCCTGCAGCAGCTCCATGGCGTCGCTCCCGATCTGACCGCGTTCGCCAAGATCATCGGCGGCGGCTTCCCCATCGGCGCGTTCGGCGGACGGGCCGAGATCATGGAGATGTTCGACCCGAACTCCGCCGCCCCGCTCTGGCAGTCCGGCACCTTCAACGGCAACGCGATCACGATGGTCGCCGGGATCGCCGCCATGGAGCATTTCGGCGCGGACGAGATCGCGCGGATCAACGACCTCGGCGGGCGGCTGCGCGCGGGACTCGGATCCGCGCTTGCGGACTCCGCCATTCCCAGCGTCGTCACCGGCTACGGATCGTTCGTCGCCGTCCATTTTGTCGACGGCCCGGTGCGCGATTACCGCGACTCCGCCGCCGGAGATCAAGCGCTCAAGCGGCTCGTGCATCTCGCCCTCCTGCTCGAAGGCGTCTTCTGCGCCCCCCGCCTGATGATGTGCGTCTCCACCCCGATGACGCCCGGTTCGATCGACCGGATCGTCTCCGCGTTCGCGCGCTCGATCGATCGTGTCGCAGGCTGATCGTCGGGATGATGCCGGACCGACGCTCCTCCGGGCGGCCGTTCGAGTAAAGTTATGTGAACAGCCGATGGGGCGACGGCCTCATCCTCGCGCATTCCATGGTGGTCGATGGCCGTCAAAATCCTCGCCGTCTCCGATCAGATCGACCCCAGGATCCACAGCGCGTCCGTGAAGGAGCGCATGGGCGACGTCGATCTCGTGATCGGATGCGGCGATCTGCCCGCCCGCTATCTCGAGTTTCTCGCCGACGCGCTGAACAAGCCGGTCTATTTCGTGCTCGGCAACCACCTCGAGGAGTTGACCCGAAAAGGCGAGCGGGGCCGTCCATACCAGCCCATGGGCTGCGTCGACCTCGGCGGAAGAGTCGTCAAGGACGAGTCGACCGGGATCCTGCTGGCCGGGATTCCCGGCTCCCCGCGGTATCGCGACGGCGAGGAGCAGCAGTACACCGAGAGCGAGATCCGGTTCTTGATGTGCCGGATGAAGC
>JBPCRG010000002.1:0-2552 GCA_050997095.1 Thermomicrobiales bacterium
GTCCCGATGAACAGGCAGGCGCCGGTCGCCGCTAACCCGGCATGTTTCCTGATCCTGTCGCCAAGAAATCCTCCGCGCTGAGGTGTCCGACATCCCCGATCCCCTCCACCGTCAGGGTCGCGCCGGGCCACGGGCCGGAGGGGACGGCGGCGGCGTATTTGCCTTGGCGGACGAAGACGGTGGAGTAGGGCGTCGGCATGCGCGCGCCGATGCGCTCGAGCACGCCGGGCTTGTCGTCGATGAAGACGTGGCGGTCGGCGGGGAAGGCGGCGGCGATCTCCGGCAGGTGCTCCTCCTTGTGCGCGAAGACGAGCACGTAGTGGTCGACCGCGTCCGCCAGCCCGCTGCGCCCGATCTTCGCCGCCTGGAAGACCTGGTCGCCGTCGGACAGCACCGCGACCCGGCCCAGCCTGCGCAGATGGCGCAGCACCTCCGCCGAGTCGGGGTAGACGAAGTCGGCGAAGGGGAAGCGCATGAAGAGGTCGGCGAGCGCGTACCGGACCTCCCCCGCCTCTCGGTTCCCCAAAAAACGCGACATCGTGCGCGGGATGTCGACGACCCCGAGCTCGCCCCGCACTTCCTCGTACACCGTCCAGAAGCGCGCGTTCTCCCCCTGCCCGAGCAGGTCGCCGAGGCGGCGGTCCATCTCCCGCTTGGCCGCGTCGTTGTCCAGCAGGGTGTTGTCGGCGTCGAGGAAGAAGGTCAGGCGCGGGCGGGCGGGCTGGGCTGCCGGGTCCGTCATCCTACTGCTCGTCGCCCGCGTAGATCGCCATCATCCGGCCGAGGAGCGCGACCGCCTGGTCGTGCGGCCGCTGGAAGGCGTTGCGGCCGACGATCGAGCCGAAGCCGCCCCCGTCGCGGATCGCCCGCGCGTCGCCGATCAGGGCCTGGTCGTCCGCGTTGAGCGCGCCGCCGGAGAAGATCACGATCCTCCGCCCGTCGAACGAGCTCTGCACGACGTGGCGGACGCGCTCGGCCAGCGTCGCGGACGGGATCTGCTGCGCCTCGTAGACCGCCTTCGCGGCCGGCTGCTCCAGATATGCGGACGGCAGCTTCACCTTGATGATGTGGGCCCCGAGCTGCGCCGCCAGCTGCGCCGCGTAGGCGGTGACGTCGAGCGCGGTCTCGCCCTCCTTGCTCAATCCGGCGCCGCGCGGGTACGCCCAGACGACGACGGCCAGCCCGCTGGCCTTCGCCTCCTCCGCCAGCCCGGCCAGTTCCTCGTACTGGAGGCGGCGGTCGGCCGTGCCGGGGTAGATCGTGTAGCCGACCGCGACGCAGCCGAGGCGGACCGCGTCGCGCACCGACGACGTGCGGCCGCCCATCGGATCGCGCTCGTCCTGGAGCACGTCGTGGTTGTTCAGCTTCAGGATGAGCGGGATCTGGCCAGCGTAGTCCGCGGCGACCGCCTCGATGAAGCCCAGCGGCGCGGCGTAGGCGTTGCAGCCGGCGTCGAGCGCGAGCTCGACGTGGTAGCGCGGGTTGTAGCTCGGCGGGTTCGGCGCGAACGAGCGGCCGGGGCCGTGCTCGAAGCCTTGGTCGACCGGCAGGATCACCAGATGCCCCGTGCCCGCGAGCCGGCCGCTGGTCAGCAGGCGCGCGATGTTGGTCAGCACGCCGGGGTTCTGGCCGGCGTACCAGCCGAGGATCTCCTTGACGCGGGGGGTGAAGAGGGGATTCATGGCTGGGCTCTCCGGGCGATGGTCGCGACTGGCCGACACCGATTCCGCCGGCGCCGATAGGGTACCCGAAGCCGCGGGCTTTGGGCCGTGGCCGTTGAGGCGCAAGCTGCGGGCCTCCGGCCGCCCATCCCGCCTTCTCCGCGTCGATGGATTCGTTTCCGGTCCGCACGGAAGACGTCGCCGGGCCGGGACGCGTTCCCGAGAGGCGCCGAGGTCCGTTTGGCGACGACCGCGGCCGTCGCCGACGTCACGATGCGGGCGTCGGTCCGTTGTTTGCCGTCGTCGGGGCTTGGTATGATCCACGGATGGAATTTTCTGTCCCGGACCCTGAGTTGTCCACGTTCGACCGGCTTGACGCGGTCCGCGCCGTGCTGCGCGTGCTGCTGCGGACGACGGGGCTGCGGATCGCCTTGGTCGCCCGGGTGACCGACGGCGCCTGGACCGCCTGCGCGGTACTGGACGAGGCGGGGTTCGGGTTGAAGCCCGGCGACCAGCGGGAACTTTCCAACACGTACTGAAGCCTCGTCGGCGGCGCGGTCGCGCCGCTTCTGATCCGGCAGGCGAGCGCCGACGCGCGCTATGCCGCCCACCCCGCGCTGATCCGGTACGGGATCGAGAGCTATGTCGCCGTGCCGATCTTCCGGCGCGACGGCCGCCTCTTCGGCACGCTCTGCGCGTTCGACACGCTGCCCGCCGAGGTCGATGACGGGCAGTTGGAGGTCCTGGACCTGCTCGCCGGGCTGATCGCCTTCGAATTGGAGGCGGACGCAGAGCAGCAGCAGCGCGAGGCCGCCGAGGCGTGCCGGCGGGCGCTGCTGCCTGAGCGCAAGACGTTCGTCGACACCTTAGCGCCCGACCTCAAGGGGCCCC
>JBPCRG010000028.1:0-5233 GCA_050997095.1 Thermomicrobiales bacterium
ATCTCGGCTCCGGCCCTGGGGTCGTCGCGGCCATCGCCGGGCGCCTGACCGGTATCCTCCCCCGATGCGACTCAGCCAGATGTTCGTGCGGACCCTGCGGGACGACCCGGCCGATGCCGAGATGCCATCCCATCGCCTGCTGCTGCGCGCCGGGTACGTCCGGCCGCTGGGCTCGGGGATCTATTCGTTGCTCCCGCTCGGGTTCCGGGTCGCGCAGCGGATCACGCAGATCATCCGCGAGGAGATGGACGCGATCGGCGGCCAGGAGCTGCTGATGCCAGTTGTGCATCCGGCGGATCTGTGGCGCGAGACGGGCCGCTACGACGCCGTTGGGCCCGAGATGGCGCGGTTCAAGGACCGTGGCGGGCGCGACATGGTGCTCGCCATGACGCACGAGGAGGTCGTCGCCGACCTGCCGCGCGACGTGATCCGCTCATACCGCCAGCTGCCCGTCCAGCTGTACCACTTCCAGACCAAGTTCCGCGACGAGCCCCGCGCCCGCGGCGGCCTGATCCGCGTGCGCGAATTCACGATGAAGGACTCCTACACCTTCGACGCCGATCAGGCCGGGCTCGACGCCGCCTATCAGGCCCATTGGCGGGCCTACGAGAAGATCTTCACCCGCTGCGGGCTCGACTTCGTCGCCGTCGGCGCCGACACCGGGATGATGGGCGGCACCGCCTCGCAGGAGTTCATGGCCCTCTCCCCGAACGGCGAGGACACCATCCTGATCTGCCCGAACGGCGACTACGCCGCCAACCGCGAGGTCGCGGCCTTCACCCGCGACGCCCCGGCGGGCGCGGAGCGGCTGCCGATGGAGGAGGTCGAGACGCCGGACGCGTCCACCATCGCCAAGCTCGCCGCGTTCCTCGGCGTGCCCGAATCGCAGACCGCCAAAGCCGTCTTCTTCAAAGGGGGCTCCGGGCGCTTCATCTTCGCCGTCATCCGCGGCGACCTCGACGTGAACGAGACCAAGCTGCGCAAGGCGGCCGACGAGACGGGGCTGACCCCGGCGACGATCGAGGAGATCCGCGCGGTCGGGGCCGAGGCGGGCTACGGCTCGCCCGTCGGGGTCGGCGGCGCCTACATCGTGGCCGACGAGAGCGTGCGCGACGCCGTCAACTTGGTGGCGGGGGCCAACCGGGTCGGCTGGCACCTCAGGAACGTCAACCTCGGCCGCGACTTTCAGGCGGATCTGACGGCGGACATCGCCACCGCCGAGGACGGCTTCCCCTGCCCCGTCTGCGGCGCGCCGATGCGGGCCACGCGGGCGATCGAGATCGGCAACATCTTCCAGCTCGGCGCCCGATACAGCGCCGTACTGGGCGCGAACTACCTCGACGCGGACGGCCAGGCGAAGCCGATCTTCATGGGGTCCTACGGCATCGGCAGCGGCCGGGCGGTGGCGAGCATCGTCGAGCAGCGCTTCGACGAGAAGGGCATCGTCTGGCCCGTCGCGGTCGCGCCGTTCCACGTCTCGCTGCTCTCCCTCGGCTCCGCCGACGACGCGGAGACGACCGCCGCCGCCGACGCCTTGTACGCCGAGCTGACCGCCGCCGGGATCGAGGTGCTCTACGACGACCGCCCGGACCGCGCCGGGGTCAAATTCAACGACGCCGACCTGATCGGCAACCCGATCCGGATCTCCGTCAGCCCCCGCACCCTCAAGAACGGCCAGGCCGAGCTGAAGGGCCGAACCGAGACCGAGGCGACGTACGCGCCGCTTGGGGACGTCGTGTCCA
The DNA here is from genome assembly GCA_050997095.1 of Thermomicrobiales bacterium. GTDB lineage: Bacteria > Chloroflexota > Chloroflexia > Thermomicrobiales > UBA6265 > JBPCRG01. The sequence goes on from JBPCRG010000028.1 coordinate 1,743, forward strand.
CGGTGCGGGAATCATTGGACCGGCTGCACGGCCAGGGGTGAGATGTCGTTGGGAAACATGCATTCACACCTGCGCCCTTCATCACTTTCCAAGCGCGGATGACGGGCGCCGTCCAGCCGACCCGATCGCCCGGCGTTCAGCGCCTCGCTGGCCCACAAGCCACAGAACAGCGAATTCGACCGTCTGTGCCGCAGGCATGCGTGTGAACAAGGCGAAACCATGATTCCTTTCTCCGTGCTCGATCTCGCGCCGATCGTCGAGGGCGCCACCGCCGCGGACGCGCTGGGCAACAGCCTCTCGCTGGCGCGGCAGGCCGAACGGCTCGGCTACCGCCGGTTCTGGCTGGCGGAGCACCACAACATGCCGGGGATCGCCAGCGCGGCGACGGCCGTGGTGATCGCGCACGTCGCGGGCGGCACGAGCACGATCCGCGTCGGCTCGGGCGGGGTGATGCTGCCGAACCATGCCCCGCTCGTGATCGCCGAGCAGTTCGGCACCCTGGCCACGCTCTTTCCCGACAGGATCGACCTCGGTCTCGGCCGCGCCCCCGGCACCGACCAGTTCACCGCCCGCGCGCTGCGCCGCGACATGGCCACCAGCTCCGAGCAGTTCCCGCAGGACGTGCTGGAGCTCCAGGCGTACTTCGAGCCGGTGGAGCCGGGGCAGCGCATCCGCGCGGTGCCGGGCGCGGGCCTGCGGGTGCCGCTCTGGATCTTGGGGTCGAGCCTCTTCGGCGCGCAGCTGGCGGCGATGCTCGGGTTGCCCTTCGCCTTCGCCTCCCATTTCGCGCCGGAGCACATGGAGCAGGCGCTCGCCCTCTACCGCGGCGGGTTCGAACCGTCCCGGCAGCTCGACCGGCCCCACGCGATGCTGACCGTGAACGTGGTCGCGGCCGACTCGGACGACAAGGCCCGCCGCCTCTTCACGTCGCAGCAGCAGGCGTTCACCAACCTCCGGCGCGGCGCGCCCGGCCCCCTGCCCCTCCCGGTCGCCGACATCGACGCATTCTGGTCGCCGTCCGAAAAAGCGCTCTCGCAACAGATGCTCCGCCATGCCTTCGTCGGGTCGGTGGAAACGGTGCGGGCAGGACTTCGGCGGTTCGTCGACGCGCACCGGCCCGACGAGTTGATGGTCACCAGCCACATCCACGACCACGCCGCCCGGCTACGCTCGCTGGAGATCGCCGCCCGGATCCGGGACGACATGGTCACTGAGGGCGGCGGTGAATTCTCGCCAGTCGAGGATCGGATGACGCCCTGGCCGACGGCCGTCTAGGACGTGCGCGCGTGAGACGCCCGCATGGATGACTGGCCGTCGCGGCGCGAGGGGACCCGTCGATCCTGAGCGGTTGGTTCATTGGCTTGGGGATCGTCGAAGCGAGACCGACGAGATTCTTCCTTCGTCAGAATGACATGCGGGGCGTGCCTCCTCGGCCGTCGCCTCCCCCTTGCCCCCGAGTTCGGGGAAAGGGGGCCGGGGGGATAGGGGGCCGTCCCCGCTTCGCTCGAAGGGATTCCTGGACTCCGCGACGCCGCTGGCGGGCTCCGCTCGGAATGACGGGGGCGGGGCGGTGCGTCACCGTCGGCAACGCGGCAATCCGCGATGCGCCGAATGACCGATCATTGTCGAGCCGACGCTACCGGACGCAGGCAATCCGACGTGAGAGGGGAGCGCAGATGCCGAAAGAGATCTTCTGCTGCATGGGAGTCCACGTGGACGCGGTCGCCGGGTGGCTGGGCTCGTACGGCGGGGAGGATTCGCCGTGCGACATCAGCCGCGGCATCTTCGCGGGCGAGATCGCGATCCCGCGGCTGCTCAAGCTCTTCGAGAAGTACAAACTGGAGACGACGTGGTTCTTCCCCGGCCACACGATCGAGTCGTTCCCGGTCCAGACCCGGATGGTGATGGACGCGGGGCACGAGATCGGGCTGCACGGCTACTCGCACGAGAACCCGATCGCGATGTCGCGCGGGCAGGAGGAGGCGGTGCTCGCCAAGAGCATCGCCTTGATCGAGCGGCATTGGGGCAAGCGGCCGAAGGGGTACGTCGCGCCGTGGTGGGAACTCAGCGAGAACACCGTCGAGTTGCTGCTCAAGAACGGCGTCGTATACGACAACTCGCGGATGGACAACGATTTCCACCCCTTTTACGCCCGGGTCGGCGATTCGTGGACGAAGATCGACTATTCACAGCCCGCGGAGAGCTGGATGAAGCCCTTCCGGCTCGGCGCGGAGACCGACCTGATCGAGTTCGGCGCGAACTGGTATCTGGACGATCTGCCGCCGATGCTCTTCATCAAGAACAGTCCGAACAGCCATGGGTTTGTCAATCCGCGCCACCTTGAAGAAATCTGGCGCGACCAGTTCGACTGGGTCTAACGCGAGTACGACTACGCGGTCATCCCCTTCACGATCCACCCGGACGTGAGCGGCCGCCCGCAGGTGCTCCTGATGCTGGAAAGGATCATCGAGCACGTCAGCCGCCATCCGGGCGTGCGCTGGGTCCCGTTCGAGACCGCGGCCACCGACTTCGCTGCCCGCTACCCGCGATCCGGAAAGTCCAGGCCGGAGAGCGTGGTAACGGAGTGGAGGAATGGGCGGTAGGCGGATGGGTCATCGCAAAGACGTCGGGATTCGATTGTCGATTTCCTGCGATTCCGAACGACTAGATGCAGACGGCCACCGATTGTCGGGCCGCTCGCAGCTCATTCCGGGGAGGCTCAGATGGCAAAGGTCAGCACGTATCTCAACTTCGATCGCCAGACCGAAGCCGCGTTCACCTTCTACAAGTCGGTCTTCGGCACGGAGTTCGTCGCCGAGATCACGCGCATGGGCGACGTTCCGGCTCAAGCAGGGCTGCCGGAGATGAGCGCTGAGGACAGGCAACTGGTCATGAACGTCGCGCTGCCGATCCTTGGCGGCCACCTGCTCATGGGCACGGACATCTTGGAATCCATGGGCATGACGCTCATCCAGGGCAACAACGTCCACATCTCCCTCCACCCCGACACGCGGGGAGAGGCCGACTCGCTCTTCGCCGCGCTGTCGGACGGCGGCACGGTCGGGATGGAGATGGCGGATCAGTTCTGGGGCGACTACTTCGGCTCGCTGACCGACCGCTTCGGCATCAATTGGATGATCAACTGCGCAGGCAAATCGTAGGGCGTTCCAATCGGGATGACGAAGGGGGAACGCCCATCGGTCAGACCTCGTTGGACACCCCGCTCACGGCTGCGAACGCTCGGCGGCTGCTGCTGTCCGGTCGGGCTGCGGTGTCGCTTGGGTCGAGGCGCTTTCGCTCAATCGGCCACCGTCGACCGGGACAGGGTTGACGCCCGCTTTCGGATCGGCGGGGTTGGAGAGGTCCATGCTGATCGTGCAGGTTCCTTTCCGGAAGTTGCACCGCGTCTGGTCGCCGCCGGGATAGGTGCAGATGCCGACGCTTCCGGCATGCTCGATGGTCCATGCGCCGCCGTGGCGGGTGCACCAGGA
>JBPCRG010000140.1:0-2974 GCA_050997095.1 Thermomicrobiales bacterium
CGGTGATGATGCCGGAGATCTTGAGGCTGTTGAGGGCCATGCTCCAGAACGGGACGAGGTCGAAGACGTCGCGGTACTTGGCGAAGGTCACATGGGACGGAAACCAGACCGGGGGCAGGTTGAAGACGTCGGGAGTGGTCAGGATCGACGTGACGAAGACCCAGAGGAACGGGGCCAGCATCAGGGCGCCGAGCACGGTCAGGAACAGGTTCAGCACCCAGCCCGCCGCCCGGCCGGGGCGCAATCCGCGGCCGCGGACGGCGGCGTCACTCATAGTGCACCCAATATCTGCCGACGATGAATTGGACGCCGGTGGCGATCATGATCACCGCGAAGACGACGATCGCCATCGCCGAGGCGTAGCCCATCTCGAAGGAGCGGAACCCGGTCTCGAAGATGTGCTGGACCAGGCTGCGGGTGCTGTTGACCGGCCCGCCGTTGGTCATGATGAACATCGGCTCGAAGATCTGGAACGCGCCGATAAAGTTCAGCACCAGCACGAAGAAGAGCGTCGGCGAGATCATCGGCAGCGTGATGTTGAGGAATTGCCGGCCTGCGCCCGCCCCGTCCAGCATCGCCGCCTCGTAGAGCGGGCGCGGCACCCCCTGCAACCCCGCCAGCAGGATGATGAAGGTGAAGCCGAGCGTCCGCCAGAGATCGACGAAGAGGAGCGACGTCATCGCCCAATGCCGATCCACCAGCCAGTTCGGCGGATTGAAGCCGATCCGGTGCAGGTAGTAGTTGAAGAAGCCGAAGTTCGGATTCAGGGCGTAGAGCCAGATCAGCGACACCGACGCCCAGGAGATGAGCAGCGGGAAGAAGAAGGCGGTGCGCAGGAAGTACCGCAGCGCGCCGTGCATCGGCCGGTTGACCGCGAGCGCGAGCAGCAGCCCGACGCCGATGTGGAGCACGATCGACCCGAACGCGAAGACGAACGAGTTCCGGATCGCCATCCGCGCGATCTTGTCGCCGCGCAGATCGCGGTAGTTCCGCAGACCGATGAATTCGCGCGTGCTGAAGAGATCCCACTTGAAGAAGCTGAGCGCGATCGCGCCCAGCAGCGGGCCGGCGATGAAAACGACGAAGAGGATGAGCGCGGGACTGAGGAAGGCGTAGCCGTAGAGCGTCTCCCGCCGGACCGACCGCGAACGGCCGGACCCGCGGGACGCCGGCCGCGAGGGACCGCCTGGTGGGATGATCGCATCGGCGTTGATCCGAACTGTCATCCCATTCTCGTGTCCTCGCGCTTCATCCGCCTAGAGGCTGCCCGTGATCTGGTCGTTGAGCGCGTCCAAGCCCTCTTTCGGAGCGACGGCTCCGGTCAGGATCTGGAGGAACGCGTCCTGGATCGCGCTCTGCACGATGTTGCCCTTGTCGGGCGACGGGATCGGCGTCGCGTATTCCAGCGCATCGTAGAGCTTCAGACTGCCGGCCGGCGCGTTCGTCAGATAGGAGTCGCTGTTCGCGATCGATTTGCGGGCCGGGACGATCGTGCCGCCCTGCTCCGCGAAGTAGACGCCGGCCTCCTTCGAGGCGAGGAACTTGAGGAAGGTCCAGGCGGCCTCCTTGTTCTTGGTGCCCTTCATGATCGGGTAGGAATTCCAGCCGACCGGCGAGCCCTTCTGCTTCTTCTGCGGCCAGGCGACGATCTTCATCTTGTCGACGACGCCAAACTTGCGCATGCTGATGATCGGCAAGCGGCCGCCGCCGTACATCGCCATCTTGCCTTGGGCGGTGGCGGTGAACTGGTCGAACGTGCCGCCCGGAACCGGGCTGATCCCCTTCTCGACGAGGCTGCGCATGAACGTGGCCGCCTCGACCGCCTCGGGGCTGTTGACCATGGAGGTCTTCCAGTCCGCGCTGAGGGTGCTCGCGCCGTTTGTAAGCAGATAGGGCATCACGCTGATGAAGTACTCGGACGTCACATTGATCCCGTAGATGCCCTTCGCCTTCAGCGCCTCGCCGGCGGCGAGAAGCTGGTCCCACGTCCACGAGTCGGTCGGCGCCTCGACGCCGTTCGCGGAGAAGACCTCCGAGTTGTACCAGAGCCCCATCGTGTTGAAGTCGCCGGGAAGGTAGAACCGCGAGCCGTCCGGCGTGGTGTTGTAGGTCTTGTCCCACTCGATGAGCTTCGGCGAGACGTCCGCGAAATACTCCGCGAGTTCCGCCTTGTCGCGCTCGATCAGGTCGTTGATCGGCTCGCAGAGGTCGCGGCTGGCGAAGAGCCTCTGGCCCTCGGTCGCGACCTGCACCACGTCGGGAGTCTTGCCGCCGGCGCTCTGGGTCGAGATCGCGTCGAAGAAGCCGGCCCAGTCGTTGACCGGATTGGCCCGCGCCTCGAGCTCGATCTCCGGATGCTTCTTCGCGAAGAGCGCGAAGAGGTTTGTCCAGACGGCGGACTGGTCGGCGGTGCCCAGGTACGCGAGCGAGAGCTTGCCGCCGGCCTGGCCCCGTGAGCGCGTCTGCGACGTGATGATCGCCGGGGCCGCGAACGCCGGCCTCAGGCCGACGATCGCCCCCGCGCCGACGAGACCGGTGGCCCCGGCCACCTTCAGCAATGAGCGGCGGGAAACTCCGCGCGCGCCGATCAACGCCACTTCAGGCTGCTTGTCCACAGCGTCTCCGCTCCTTCACGACTTCGATCTTCGGGTTGCTCCGTCAGTTGAGGAGATCAATCTAGCACCGTGGGTAAAACGCTGTCAACAGTTTTAGATAAAATCTACCTGGATGTTTTAGATTGCGTTTGTGCCGCGACCGCCTGTTCTCTATGCTGTCCCCGACCAGTCCGCTGAAGAAAGACGAGGAGAGCTGCCAGATGGCCACGTCCGTATCCGCCGCTGATCCGATCACGGGGCTCGATCGGGAGGTCCGCCGCCTTTCCCGATACAGCGGACCGACGCTGCGGCACGTCGCGATGCCGCTCGGCGGGGTCGGCGCCGGTCACGTCTCGCTTTGCGGTGAGGGTGGTCTGCGC
>JBPCRG010000318.1:0-6231 GCA_050997095.1 Thermomicrobiales bacterium
GGATGCAGTTCGGCATGATGAACGCGGGGCTGAACGAGGCGGTCGCCGGGATCGAGGTCGTGAAGTCCACGGCCCAGGAGAAGCAGGAGCTGGGCAAGTTCGAACGGAACGCGCGGGCCTACCGCGACGCCGCCGCCGCGCAGGGGGTCGTGCAGGCGCGGTACATCCCGACGCTGATCCTCTCCGTCACGATCGCAAGCGCGGTGCTGCAGGGGCTCTGGTTCGTCTCATCCGACAGGATCTCGATCGGTCAGCTCGTGACCTTTCTCGGCCTGATCCAGCTGCTGCGCTTCCCGACGTTCATCTCGACCTTCACGTTCTCCCTGGTCCAGTTGGGGATCGCCAGCGCCACCCGGATCTTGGCGCTGATCAACGAGGAGACCGACATGGACGAGAACGAGGGCGGCCACGTCGGGCCGATCTCCGGCGAGATCGCGTTCGAGCACGTCTCGTTCAGCTACGACGGGGAGCAGGTCCTTTCCGACCTCTCGTTCCGGGTCGAGCCCGGCCAGACGTTGGCGATCGTGGGTGAGACCGGATCGGGCAAAACCACGCTGACCAAGCTCGTGAACCGGATCTACGATGTCGACGGGGGCCGGATACTGATCGACGGCCGCGACGTGCGGGAGTGGAACCTCGACTCGCTGCGCTCGCAGATCTCGTCGATCGAGCAGGACATCGTGCTCTTCTCGCGCCCGATCGCGGAGAACATCGCGTTCAGCCTCGGCCAGAACGCGGAGATGGACGCGATCAAACAGGCGGCGCACGACGCCCAGGCCGACGAGTTCATCATGGAGATGGCGGACGGATACGAAACGGTGATCGGGGAGCGCGGGGTCACGCTCTCCGGCGGGCAGCGGCAGCGGATCGCGATCGCGCGGGCGCTGCTGACCGATCCGCGGATCCTGATGCTCGACGACTCGACCAGCGCGATCGACAGCGCGACCGAGGATCAGATCCAGCGCGCGATCCGGCGCGTGCTGGAAGGGAGGACGACCCTCCTGATCACCCACCGCCTCTCCCAGATCCGCTGGGCGGACAAGATCCTCGTCCTGCGCCGCGGCCGCGTGGTCGACGAAGGCGGCCACGACGAGTTGATGGCCCGCTGCGACCTCTACCGGCGCATCTTCGCCCACTACGACCCCGCGCCGACACCGGCGGAGGCCGTGCCCGCCGCGGCGGAGGGTTGGCTCCGCCGATGAAGACGCCGGGCGGCCCAGCCCGCTGAACGATCGCATGCGCGCAGGCAGGAGAGACGCCCGATGGGGTTCATCATGGAGGGCCTCGACGCCGAGGCCTACGACCGCTCGTACGACGACCGGCAGCTGCTCGACCGGATCGTCGGCTATTTCAGGCCCGAGGCGGCGACGATGCTGTTCGTGGCTGGAATGGTGGTGCTGACGTCGCTGCTCGACGCAGCGCTGCCGATCCTGGTCGCGCGGGGGCTCGACCGCCTGACCGGCGCGTCGTCCGCCTTCGGCCGCGCGGTCTGGGTGCTGGTCGCGCTCATCCTCATCTCCGGCATGCTCTCCTGGCTCTTCAACTATTGGCGGCAATCCCGCTCCGCGCAGGTGGTCGCAGACGTCGTGCTCCGGCTGCGGACCAACGCGATGACCGCGGTGATGGCGCGCGACCTCTCGTTCTACGACGAGAACGCGACCGGCAAGGTCGTCAGCCGGGTCACCTCCGACACCGAGGAGTTCGCGAACGTCGTGACGCTGACGCTGAGCCTCGTCAGCCAGATCCTGTTGGTGGTCGTGATCACGGCCGCGCTCTTTCTGCGCGACGTGCGGCTGACCGTGCTGACGCTCCTGCTGGCGCCGGTCATCGTCGTGATCGCGCTCGGGTTCCGCCGGCTCGCGCGCGAGGGCACGCTGGCCGCGCAGCGGGCGCAGGGCCAGGTCAACGGCATGGTCCAGGAGACGATGCGCGGGATCGCGGTGGCCAAGAACTTCCGGCAGGAGGCGACGATCTACGGCGAGTTCCAGGAGGTCGGCGAACGCTCCTACCGGGTCCGGCTCAGGCAGGGATACGTCTTCAGCGGGATCTTCCCGATCCTCTTTCTGGTCGCGGGCCTCGGCACCACGATGCTCGTCTATCTGGGCGGCAGGTCGGTGATCGCGGGCGACCTCAGCGCGGGCGACTGGTACCTCTTTCTGCAGGCGGTCACGCTCTTCTGGTTCCCGCTGACGAGCATCGCCTCGTTCTGGAGCCAGTTCCAGCAGGGCCTCTCGGCGGCGGAGCGCGTCTTCGCCCTGGTCGACGCCCCGCCCCGGGTCGTGCAGAGCGCCGATGCGGATCCCGGCCGGCTGCGGGGGGAGATCGCGTTCGACCGCGTGCGATTCGGCTATGCCGACGGCATGCCGGTGCTGAACGATTTCACGCTGACCATCGCCGCCGGCGAGACGGTCGCGTTCGTCGGCCACACCGGCGCGGGCAAGTCGACGATCGGCCGGCTGGTCTCCCGGTTCTACGAATTCCAGGGCGGCGCGATCAGGATCGACGGCCGCGACATCCGCTCGCTCGACCTCGAGCGCTACCACCGGCAGCTGGGTGTGGTGCCGCAGCTGCCGTTCCTCTTCTCGGGCACGGTCGCCAGCAACATCCGGTATCCGCGGCCGGACGCGAGCGACGCCGACGTGCTGGAGGCCGCGTCGCGGATCGGGGCGGGCGACTGGATCGACGCGCTGCCGCAGGGGCTGGAGACGGAGGTCGGGGAGGAGGGGCGTGGCCTCTCGATGGGGCAGCGGCAACTGGTGGCGCTGGCGCGGGTGCTGATCCAGGACGCGGCGATCGTGATCCTCGACGAGGCCACCGCGAGCGTCGACCCGTTGACCGAGGCCCAGATCCAGGAGGGACTCGACGTCGTTCTCGCCGACCGAACGGCGATCGTGATCGCCCATCGGCTGAGCACGATCCGCGGGGTGGACCGGATCATCGTGCTCGACCACGGGCGGATCGTCGAGGAAGGCAGTCACGTCGAGTTGATGGGCCACGGCGGCCATTACGCCGTGCTGTTCAACACCTATTTCCGGCACCAGGATCCCAATTACGCGCCATGGCGCACGGAATCCGCCGCCGATTGACCGGCGGGGTCGACGGCGGCACACTTTCCGTTTGATACTTGCTTACCATGTGTTAGCATGGACGTGAGGTCGCGGGTTGCGACGCTCGCGATGTTCGGCGGGGATGCTGCGACGATCGCCGCCGCCAGCCAGTTCAAGGAGAGAAAGCACCTCATGACCGACAAGGCCTCGATCATTCCTGAGAAATACCTCGACCTGCTGCAGACCAACGCCTTGGCCCACATCGCCACGATCGGGCCGAAGGGCGAACCGCAAGTGAATCCGGTCTGGTTCGGCTTCGACGGCACGCATCTGAAATTCAGCCAGACGACCGGGCGGCAGAAATACAAGAACCTTCAGGACGAGCCGAAGATCGCGGTCTCGATCGTCGATCCGACCAACCCGTTCCGCTATCTCGAGGTGCGCGGACGCGTGGCCCGGATCGATCCGGACCCGGACTATGCGTTCATCAACGAGATGACGAAGAAGTACATCGGGCTGGACGAATACCCGAACCACCAGCCGGGCGACGTGCGGGTCGTGATCGTCGTCGAACCCGAGCACACCGCCCAGATGGGGTAGTCCCGGCAGGTCGTCGCATTGATGCATGACACGAGTGGGGGCCGATGCGGCCCCCGCTCTTGTCATATCGTCCGGCCATGCGATCGTTGCGCCGCCGCCGTCAGTTCGAATCGTCGTCTCCGGGAAAGGGGCGCAGCGGGCGGCTTCCGGGCGTCGTCCGGAGCCCCGGCGTCCAGTCCGGGGCGTAGCCGTCGGCGAAGCGGCCGAAACCGGTCTCCCGCCGCCCGTCGTCGGTCCGGGGGCCCGGGCCGGAACCGTTTCCGCCTCCGGGACATCCCCACGGGTCTCCGCCGTTGGCCGACGGGGGCGGATAGCCGTCCGAGCGCCACAGATCGAGCGTGTCCATCCCGGCGTAGCAGTTCAGCTCCCGGGTGCGGACGTGGGGGACGACGTGGCCGTGGGGGGGTTGGCGATCCGGATGTCCGCATCGCCCGGTGCATGGAGTCGGTCCCGGCCGGTGGAAAAGGCAGGTTTCGCAGCGCCGCGGCAGGACCGTTTCCATCCGTTTCTCTCTCCTTCGGGGCCCCCGCGCGGGCGCAGACGGGCACCGTGGCAGGTGCGTCTGAACGCGCCGAGCGGCAAGGCAGACCGGGCGATGCGCGATCGGACGGTCCGACACCCGTGCCTGAGACGATGGTCGCGACAGGTTGACAACCTCGTGCGGACAACATGCTAGCGGACCTGGAAGCGGTGTGCAACCACCACGGGAAGCGGCTTCCGCACAATCTCCGGATATCTAGGAAATGTTGTGGATATCGATCATAGTTATCTCAAATTCCACGAGACGCCATGTTGTGAAGTCGATTGACCCGGAATTCATGTCTTGATGATGCGACGCGCCGAGATTTCCGTGACCCGGATCGCCCAATAATCATCGGTTCGCCGGGCATCGGTTGTGCGCAGTCGAGCGGTCGGCACGAGCGCGAAGGTCCGGCGGAATCGGGGTTGCGACCGGATTGATCTTCGACGGATCGTCCGGCGGTACAATCGCCGGATTGAGGACGGCGGTCGCCAGCGAGGGGAGCGGATCGGACATGGGCGGTCTTGAATCGGACGACTCGCGGCGCGTCGAGCGCGACAGCATGGGGGAGATGCCGGTGCCGCGCTCCGCGCTGTACGGGGCGACCACGGCGCGGGCCGTGGAGAACTTCCCGATCAGCGGGCTGCGGTTCCCGCGCCCGTTCCTGCGCGCGCTTGGCATGATCAAACTCGCGGCCGCCGAGGTCAACGGAGCGCTGGGCCTGCTCTCCGCCGAGAAGGTCGGGCTGATCGTCGGCGCCGCCCGCGAGGTCGCGGACGGTCGGTGGGACGCCGAGTTCCCGATCGACATCTTTCAGACCGGGTCGGGCACGTCGACGAACATGAACGCCAACGAGGTGATCGCCAGCCGCGCGGCGCAGCTGGCCGGCGGCGGCCGCCCGGTCCACCCGAACGACGACGTCAACATGTGCCAAAGCAGCAACGACGTCATCCCCGCCGCGATCCATGTCGCCGCCTACCTCGATGCGACCGAGGCGCTTCTGCCCGCGATGGCGCATCTTCAGGCCACGCTGACGCGGCGGGCGGCGGAGACCCGCGATGTCGTCAAGACCGGACGGACGCACCTGATGGACGCGACGCCCGTCCGCCTGAGTCAGGAGATTTCCGGCTGGGCGATGCAGATCGCCCATGCCCGGGCCAGAATCGAGTCGACGCTGCCGCGGCTGGCGCAGCTCGCCCTCGGCGGCACTGCGGTCGGCACCGGGCTCAACGCCCACCCCGACTACGCCGCCGCGGTGGCCGCGTCGCTCGCGGCATCGACCGGCGCGCCGTTCGTCGAGACCGACGACCACTTCTCCGCCCAGGCGACCCAGGACACCGCCGTGGAGTTGAGCGGGCAGCTCAAGGCGTACGCGGCGGGGCTGATGAAGATCGCGAACGATCTGCGCTGGATGAACAGCGGGCCGCTGGCCGGTCTGGCCGAGATCGCGCTGCCGGCCCTGCAGCCCGGCTCGTCGATCATGCCCGGCAAGATCAACCCCGTCATCCCCGAGGCGACGATGATGGTCTGCGCCCAAGTGATCGGCAACGACCTGACCGTGACCATCGGCGCGCAGATGGGCAACTTCGAGCTCAACGTGATGCTGCCCGTGATCGCGCACAACCTGCTGGAGTCGATCGGACTGCTCGCGACCGTCTCGCGCGTGCTCGCCGACAAGGCGATCGCCGGGTTCACCGTGAACGCGGGGCACATCGCGGATTTGGTGGAGAAGAATCCGATCATGGTCACGGCGCTCAACCCGATCATCGGCTACGACTTGGCGGCGAAGATCGCGAAGACGTCGTACGCGGAGAAGCGCCGCGTCAAGGACGTCGCGCGGGAGCTGACGGACCTCTCCGCCGAGGAGCTGGACCGTCTGCTCGACCCGGCGGATCTGGCCGAAGGCGGGATCAAGGGCGTCGGCGGCGGGGATTGAGCCGGCTGCTTCGTCCACCGCGGCCGCCGTCGATCGACCGGCGCCGGGCATCGTCGCGCCTGCCCGGCCGTCCCGTTCTTTCGGCGGCCGGTCGTGACGATCTGACTAAGGCTTGGCCTGCCCAACGG